>JAKVBA010000039.1 GCA_022447525.1 Gammaproteobacteria bacterium | reverse complement strand
TGCGCTTTTACAAAAGAGAACATTTTAATAAGATGGTTCATACAGACACCGCAAAATCAAAATTAAGTTTCTCTTTCTTTTATCCTCAAGCCTACCCACCACTAAGAGACTTCGCTGAGCCTTAGCCAACATTCCAAGTTGGCGAATTAGATATTTTTTTGCTTGTAGTAAACTGCAAATCTTAATATCTCTACCGGATAAGATTCACCGGGTAGCGGCAAGGGGTCAAATCCTTGGCCCCATACGTCGACAATACCCATGCTTTGAGATCAGCTAAGATTTCATTAAACATTCTTGTAACGCGGCGTCGACATGAATTTGCGTTGTATCGAGGATTGGAATGCAAGACGTTTCGCGGTTTACCAGCAAACCAATTTCTGTGCACCCTAGGATTACGCAGTCAACATCTCGCTCTCGCAATGAATCGATTACATTCTGATACTTATCATGAGATTCTTTCTTTATGATGCCTGAGCAAAGCTCTTGATAAATGACGTTGTGGACAATGAGGCGTTCTCGCTGGTTTGGGGTTAGAACATCGACGCCATATTTTTGCACTAGTCGGTCTTTGTAAAAATCTTGTTCCATGGTGAATGCAGTACCCAGCAGACCAACCCTTGAAAACCCTTTATTTTTGATAAGATTTCCGGTTGCATCAACAATATGCAGTAACGGTATACGAACCGCGGCTTGAACTTGTTCAGCGACAATGTGCATGGTGTTGGTACAGATAAGAAAGAAGTCGGCGCCAGCAGACTGTAAACTCACAGCGGCTTGTGCTAACAGTTGGCCAGCTTTGCTCCACTCGCCGGCTATTTGCAACGACTCTATTTCAGCAAAATCAACACTCACTAACACGATTTTTGCTGAGTGGAGGCCACCCATCTCTCGCTTAATACCCTGATTGATGAGTTGATAGTATAGAGCCGTTGATTCCCAGCTCATACCGCCTATCAAACCAATGGTTTTCATCAGGCAATCTCTTGGTATTCCAAATTAGCCTCTGCGATTGGGTTAGCTCTCTTGCATCTCAAAGGTGAGTTCACCATCGACCGCCGAGATGCGCACCATTCCACCTTTTTGCAACTTTCCGAATAGCAGCTCATCGGCCAAACCACGCTTGATCTCTTCTTGAATCAAGCGCGCAAGTGGTCGTGCGCCCATAGCCTCGTCGTAACCGTTTGTGGCGATCCAATCTTTCGCAGGCTGGTCGACATACAACTGCACATTTTTATCCAGCAATTGTCGTTCCACTTCGAGCAGTTCTTTTTCAACGATCTTACCAATGACTTCAGCGCCCAGGGGTTTGAATCGCACGATTGAATCCAAACGGTTTCTGAACTCTGGCGTAAACAATTTATTGATCGCCTCTGTATCGTCTGTGCTGTTATCTTGTTTGGTAAAGCCCATCGAATTTCTCGAGACCTGAGCCGCTCCAGCATTCGTAGTCATAACAATGATCACGTTACGAAAATCGGCTTTACGACCGTTGTTATCGGTAAGTGTGCCATGATCCATTACTTGCAAGAGCAGATTAAATACATCAGGATGCGCCTTCTCAATTTCGTCCAGCAGTAAGACGGCATGCGGATGCTTATTAATAGAATCTGTCAGTAAACCGCCCTGATCAAACCCAACGTAACCTGGAGGTGCACCGATCAATCGAGACACCGTATGACGCTCCATGTACTCAGACATGTCAAAACGGATTAGTTCGACGCCTAAAGTCATGGCTAACTGCCGAGTGACTTCGGTTTTACCAACTCCAGTTGGGCCAGAAAATAAAAACGAACCGATTGGCTTATCAGGTTTACCCAAGCCAGAACGCGACATTTTAATTGCCGAAGATAAGTTCACAATTGCATCGTCTTGTCCGAACACCACCATCTTCAGATCACGTTCAAGGTTCTTTAACGCGTCGACATCGGAAGCAGATACGTTTTTAGGTGGTATGCGTGCGATAAACGAAACCACTTCTTCAATTTGTTCGGTATCGATAGTTGGAATCTCGCCCTCTTTTCGATCGAATAGTCGCGTACGCGCGCCGGCTTCATCAATTACGTCGATCGCCTTGTCAGGCAAGAAACGTTCGTTAATGTAACGCTCAGCCAACTCAGCTGCCGTGCTTAATGCCTCATTAGTGTAGGTCACCTCGTGGTGCTCTTCAAAACGTGATTTTAACCCTCGAAGAATGTGCACCGTTTCATCAACGGTTGGCTGTTCAACATCAATTTTTTGAAATCGCCTTGCCAGAGCACGATCTTTTTCAAAGATGCCCCGGTACTCTTGGTACGTAGTAGAACCTACGCATTTTAATTGCCCACTTGAGAGAGCAGGTTTTAATAAGTTAGATGCGTCCATCGCTCCACCGGAAGCTGAGCCAGCGCCTATGATGGTATGGATTTCGTCAATAAAAAGAACTGCATGATCTTCTTTCTCAAGGGCTTTTAACACTGCTTTTAGTCGTTTCTCAAAATCGCCACGGTATTTAGTTCCTGCCAATAAAGCGCCCATATCAAGCGAATAAATAACCGCGTCTTTTAAGACAGTCGGCACGTCATCTTCGACGATACGCTTAGCCAACCCCTCAGCAATAGCGGTTTTGCCTACGCCCGCCTCGCCCACGTACAGTGGGTTGTTCTTACGGCGGCGTGAAAGAATTTGGATGGTTCTTTCTACTTCTTTATCTCGACCAATAAGTGGGTCGATAAAACCTTCAATGGCTCGATGATTTAGGTTTACTGTATACGCCTCAAGTGGGCCTTCCGCTTGATCAACATGAGCATCGCCCTCGGCGTCATCAGGATACGGCAAGCCCTCAAGCTCTTCACCGTCTTTGGTAACACCATGAGAAATGTATGAGACCGCATCAAATCGAGTGACGTCTTGGGCGTCGAGGTAATATACAGCGAAAGAATCTCTCTCAGAAAACATCGCAACAAGAACGTTTTCACCCTCTACTTCTGAGCGCCCCGAGCCTTGCACATGTACGATCGCACGCTGAAGAACACGCTGAAAGCCAATACTCGGCTGAGTTTTTAGTTCGACATTTTCACCAATCGTTTCTAGATTGTCGGCTAGATGAAGGGCTAGATCAGCACGCAGCTGGCTGATATCAGCCTTGCAAGCTTGTAAAACTGCCATCGCAGAATTGTTATCCAGCAAAGCCAACAATAGGTGCTCTGTGGTAACAAACTCGTGTCTGGCTTCATGAGCCAATTGCACTGCTTGGCTAAGTGATTGTTCTAGATCTTTTGAAATCATAACGTCTTTTTAACCTCTAGACTGACTACATTACTCGGAGTCCGGCTCCATCTTACACTGCAAAGGATGCTTCTCTGATTGCGCAAACTGTATGACTTGCTCAACTTTTGATTCAGCTATCTCACGGGTATACAAGCCACAGACACCGGCGCCTTTTTGGTGAACATGTAACATTATCTGCGTAGCTTTCTCTTCACTGTGATGAAAAATTTGAGTCAAAACCTCGATCACAAACTCCATCGTTGTGTAGTCATCATTTAGCAGTAAAACCCGATACAAAGGCGGCTTTTTCAGTTTTGGCTTAGCCGTTTCTAGTGCCAGCCCGTCATCATAAATAGGCTCTGGAAAATCACTCATACGTCACTTTGTTTGATTCATTAATTCTCTAAATTTGATCTATCTAACATCATTGCAGTAAATAGACGCTTCTGGGGTATGAAACCGCATCCTCTAATTTTGCGCCTAAGATCTGATTTTTCAAGTGTGATTTCGTTGTCTTTTGTCAATTTAGTGACGAAAATTGGTCACTATGCTTGACGAAACATTCCACAGCCTGTTTACTTGAGCGCATCGAGTTACCCCATGTTAATTCGAATGTAGTTGTGAAGTAGTCAATTACCGATACCATTTCACGAATAAAAATAATACCTGAAGCTAATATCAGGAAAGAATACCAATAAGTGAGGAATCAAAATGCCAACTAGAGGAACTGTTAAATGGTTCAACTCTTCTAAAGGGTTTGGATTTATAGAACCCAGTGAAGGCGGCAACGATGTATTTGCCCATTACTCAGAAATTGAGATGGACGGATATAAAACGCTGAATGAAGGACAAGAAGTGGAATATGAATTAGAAGACGGAGACAAAGGCCCCAAGGCTGCAAAAATAAGAGACGCATCCTAATGTTAATCTAAAGAAATCTCGGTGAACTCGGAGCTTAAAACCTCTAAATTTTTCAAACTTACCGACGAGATGCATTAATCTAAGAGTCTACAGGCTCAACAAAAAAGGCACGCTATTCAGCGTGCCTTTTTTTGCTCAAACCATTCTGAGTTTATGACATTTTAGGCTTGCATAAACCCGTCAATGATCGAATTTAATGTGGCACTCGGTCGCATAGCCTCATCAGCCTTTAAATTGTCTGGGAAATAATATCCATCAATATCCACCTTATCGCCTTGAGCAGCATTTAGCTCCTCAATAATTTTCGCTTCATTAGCAGCAAGCTCTGCAGCCATGTCTGAAAACTTAGCTTTTAAATCCGCATCATCATCTTGCGCAGCGAGGGCTTCAGCCCAATACAATGCAAGATAAAAGTGGCTGCCACGATTGTCCAGTTCATGAACCTTTCGTGATGGTGACTTACCCTCATCCAACAGTTTACTGGTAGCTAAATCAAGGGTGTCTGCCAAAACTTGTGCCTTCTGATTACCAGCTGAGTCTGCCAAATGCTCGAATGCAGCGGCTGTTGCTAAGAATTCACCCAGAGAGTCCCAACGTAAGTGACCTTCTTTGTTGAATTGGCTCACGTGTTTTGGAGCTGAGCCACCAGCACCGGTTTCAAAAAGCCCACCACCGTTCATCAATGGCACGATGGATAACATTTTCGCTGAGGTGCCGAGCTCTAAGATCGGGAATAAGTCAGTTAGGTAATCACGCAATACGTTACCGGAGACCGAAATAACATCTTTGCCTTCGTTTATTTTCTCCAAACTATAACGTGTCGCTTGCGCTGGGGACATGATCAAAATATCCAGACCATCAATATCGTGGTCTTTTAGGTACTCATTCACCTTAATAATCAACTGAGCTTCATGCGGGCGGTTTTTATCCAACCAGAACACCGCTGGAGAACCTGTTTTACGAGCACGATTAACAGCCAATTTAACCCAATCTTGGATCGGAGCGTCTTTTACCTGACACATGCGCCAAATGTCGCCTTCTTGAACGGCGTGTTCAAATAATATACGGTCGTTCGACTCGTCGATTACCCGCATATAACCATCATATTCCATTTCATATGTTTTATCATGGGAGCCGTACTCTTCGGCTTTCTGAGCCATTAGACCAACATTCGAGACACTGCCAATCTTGGTAGGATCCAAGGCGCCATGTTCTTTGCAATAATCAATGACTTCTTGATAGATATAAGCGTAAGTACTCTCGGGGATCACTGCTTTAGTGTCTTGTAGTTCGCCATCCATGTTCCACATTTTCCCTGAATTGCGAATCATTGCCGGCATCGACGCATCAACAATTACATCACTTGGCACGTGCAAATTCGAAATACCTTTATCTGAATCCACCATTGCGATCGCTGGACGATTCTCATAACAAGCCATTATGTCAGCTTCGATTTTTTCACGCAGACCACCCGAGATCTGCTCTATAACGTTATATAAATTTCCAAGACCGTTGTTCGGCTGGACGTTGAGTTCCTCGAACAAGGTAGCGTATTTCTCGTACACATCTTTGTAAAATACCTTTACACAGTGACCGAACACGATCGGGTGTGAAACCTTCATCATTGTGGCCTTAACATGCAAACTAAACAGCATGTCGTTGACGCGTGCATCTTCAATCTGCTCTTCATAAAACTTGCAAAGCGCATTTTTGCTCATAAACATAGCGTCGATTACTTCGCCTTTTTGTAATGCTAACCCACTTTGTTTTACTTCAGAATTACCAAAACGGTCTGTAAATTCGATCCGCACAGAGCAGGCATCTCTCAAAGTCATTGAACGCTCGCTCGAACGAAAGTCACCGCCGTTCATTGTTGCAACATGAGACCTTGATTTTGGTAACCATTCACCCATCGAATGAGGATTTTTACGAGCGTAATTTTTCACCGCTGCTGGTGCACGTCGATCCGAGTTACCTTCGCGTAAGACAGGGTTAACGTTGCTACCCTTTACTTGTTCATAAAGCGCTCTTACCTTTTTATCCTCTTCGCTGTTTAGATCGTCAGGGAAGTCCGGCAGGTCGTAGCCAGCCTCTTGAAGTTCCTTGATCGCCGCTTTAATTTGAGGAATTGAAGCACTGATATTTGGGGTTTTAATTACATTAGCCGTTGGTTCAAGCACCAATTCACCCAGCTCTGCTAAAGCATCACTAACGCGTTTATCAGCTGGCAGATATTCACTGAACGCCGCCAGTATTCTGCCCGCTAATGAGATGTCTTTAGTATCTAATTCAACATCGCAAG
Source organism: Gammaproteobacteria bacterium (assembly GCA_022447525.1). GTDB lineage: Bacteria > Pseudomonadota > Gammaproteobacteria > Arenicellales > Arenicellaceae > Arenicella. The sequence continues at coordinate 34,812 of JAKVBA010000039.1, read as the reverse complement.
CCGAAGCAAATGACTGAAATATGGGAAGTAATGATCGAGTTGCTAATGCGGGGGCTTCATCGGTTAGGGTATAAAAAATCTTAGACTTTGCGTTACTCATATGTTTCTTTGCCTTTGATTCGCTTAAACAGCGAACAACTGAACTATAGTAAACGTGGCACTTGGAGCTCAGTACCACAACAAGGATGAAGGCTAGCGGAGATTCGCATGAGAGTGATACTGAGTAATCTTCTTCATAACCTGTTTATTAAGAAGAAAATATCTGAAAAAGACACTGCCTATGAGCGGACACTTCCAAAGTCACCGACAGATCAGGCGTGAAAGCCTTTACTATTCCTAAGCATTGAAGTCTTACCAGCGGCTACTCTCGATTCATAGCCCTCAAAAAGTTGCGCAAGGATATCACAAAATATGCCAATCAGCATTGTAAAAGCCGCCCCAGCACATCACACTGTAGTAAAATCAAACTCAATGCGGTGCGTAGTGCACTGTACTTGCCGGAGTTTTCGTTCTTGGAGACGACAGCGACAAAGATTCAGAACAAATTGCAAATTAACTTACTAAACATATGACTAATCACGTGTGGCACCCAGATTTAACCGTTGCCGCGGTTTGTGAACACCATGGGCAGTTTCTACTAGTGGAGGAAATCGCTAAATCAACACAAACGAAAGTACTTAACCAGCCAGCTGGTCACATTGAAGAGGGAGAAAGTGTTATCCAAGCTGTGATAAGGGAAACATTAGAAGAAACCCAGCGTCATTTCACTCCCGAGGCCCTACTTGGTTTATATCGGCTAGAGGCCGAAAATGGTAAGACCTACTTTCGCTATACGTTTATTGGCTCGGTGTCAGAAATAGATCAAAGCTACGAATTAGATTCCGATATTTTGGATACACACTGGATGAGTTTCGACGAAATCAATCGTGCTGATAACCTACGCAGCCCGCTGGTGTTGTCTTGCATACAGGACTATCTCGCTGGAATAAAGTACCCCTTGACCGCGTTGAGGGAGTTGTAAGTATGATAGTCACCGTTTAGGCGCACAATTTAATCACCGTTGAGTTAAGCCACTGCAACAGTCAAATGTCATTATGACCAGTTTACACCCCTTAATAGATCTGAAAACAAGTTTACCACCACAGGAAACCAAAGTAGTCGTTGGTATGTCTGGCGGTGTTGATTCGTCTGTAACCGCTCATTTATTGAAGACCCAAGGCTTTCAAGTCATTGGGATGTTTATGAAAAATTGGGAAGAGGATGATACCGCGGAATATTGCGCCGCGGCTGAAGACTTAAAAGATGCAGCTCAAGTCTGTGATCGACTGGACATTGAGCTACATGAAGTGAATTTTGCTCATGAATACTGGGAAAATGTGTTTGAACATTTTTTAGTTGAATACGGAGCTGGACGCACGCCTAATCCCGATATTCTTTGTAATAAAGAAATTAAGTTTAAGGAGTTTTTACTCCAAGCTGAGAGTCTTGGTGCAGATTATATAGCTACTGGGCACTACGTAGCTCGAGGGCAAGATCAGCACGGAAAAGCTTTATTATTAAGAGGTGCCGACGCCAATAAAGATCAAAGTTACTTCCTCTATACACTGCAACAAAACCAGATTGAGAAAAGCTTATTCCCCCTTGGCGAAATTGAAAAATCCGTGGTGCGGCAAATAGCCGATGAACAAGGATTTGTTACGCACAACAAAAAAGACAGTACTGGTATTTGTTTTATTGGCGAACGTCGATTTAAAGACTTTTTGAGTACCTATCTGAAGAAGAATCCTGGTAACATGATCAACACCGATGGACAAATAGTTGGCGAACATGATGGACTGATGTACTACACACTCGGTCAACGCCAAGGCTTAAACATCGGGGGACCGGGCGAAGCGTGGTATGTGGCTGGCAAAGACCTTCAGAGTAACGAGCTGCTTGTTGTACAGGGCCATGACCACCCTGCAATGTTGACGCGAACTGTTTTAGCCAGAGGAATGGACTGGGTCAGCGGACGCCCCCCTGCCCTGGGCGATGTACTAACGGCAAAAACCAGATATAGGCAGCAAGATCAAGAATGTACGATCATCGAAGTAGACCCAGAAACTGATTCAATCGAGGTAAAATTTACCGAGCCGCAACGCGCTGTTACCCCAGGTCAGGCACTGGTGTTTTATGATCAACGAAAGTGTCTGGGCGGTGCGACCATTCACACTTCGACTTGAACCAACCGAACTGGACGCGACGTCACTGCCTTAACAGAGTTTGTATTTTAACTGAGGGCGTTCGTGATCTTCAGTGCAAAACGATAGTCATAATAAGGAGTGTTTTTGCACCCAGTAAATCGTGCCCCGATATGTCCATTTGTTATCGTCATCGCAGTGACGACCCCACTGTGAGAGTCGGGGTTGGTTGATCGATTTAGGCTGTTAGTCATAGCCAAGTGCGCTGAGGTAATGCAGTAATTTACCCAGGCCTGCTATGCTCTAGTGCTAGCACTTTTAAGTTATAATAGCGAAGTAGCTGTTCTCATCACCCATGGACTCGAATCGGTGTTTCCATACTTTTCAGCATAATCGAGATAGAAAATCTTGACGCATAGCGCATCATCGATCGTTTTAACAACGATTCCCGTGTTGGCTTATGCCTTGCACTCGTTCTGACTAATCGATTCATTTCGGTAACAGCCTCAATGAAAACGTCACTTTTTTAAAATGGAAAAGTCACTTTTTTCGGATCACAAATTCTAAAATCATTTAGGCAAACGTTTTACTCTGAGAGTTTGTGTTGAAGTGTTGCCGTTCGGCACTCTGGCATGGAAGCTCTAACACTATCATTAGATTAAAAATGAGGAGCGCATGCTCTAAAGCCATTACTAAATAGCCTGAGAGCTTAGTGTTCTTTTTTAGGGAGTAATTTTTCATAGAAAGCACGTTTCGAGACCTCAAGATTGTAGGAACCATTAAGCTTCGATAACGATAGAGCAAATGATCAAGCAATGACGAACCGCAGCGTTGGGGTAACCGAATCTTGATTCATTTTTGCTGAATTCATCACTTTAAATGTAGGGTTCGAAGCAACTGTCGTTGCTGAAAACGATTCCAGTATTTTCGACAATTTATAAATCAATCACTTTAACTTTAAAAAAGTTAATACCAGCGGATTAACTAAAAAAATATTCATAAAGAAAATCAAAGGCTAAGTAGAATCTAAGCTAGATACAAATCGAGCTTCGTATAAAAAAGTTGCGATCCACCATCTCTCAATGCTTCCAGACAAGTGCACCTCACGGACCGTTGTTAAAAGTTACCAATAACTTAGCGTAAGGAGCTATATTACGCAGGCTGAGTAATGCATATAGGGCTTACAGCCAGTTTAAAAGTATCTGATTGAAAAAAGATAGCTATGTTATCTGGGTAACAATGGGTTAAGTGGTTATGGGGAAACTAGAACTTAAGGTTAAACAGCTTTTGAAGAGAGCTGACATACAAATTGATGGGAGTCGAGATCATGATATACAAATTCATAATCAAGACTTCTACAAAAGAGTGATCGGTGGCGGCACCCTTGGCTTGGGAGAGGCTTATATGGATCGATGGTGGTCGTGCAATAGGCTTGACCTATTCTTTGCTAGGGTTCTTGAAGAGGAATTGGTTAACTCGATTACCACTTTACGCGATAAAGCATTCTTCGCTATGGCTCACCTACAAAACAGACAAACTCATCAACGGGCTAGGAGAGTCGCCGTTCAACACTACGATATCGGCAACGACCTGTATCGGGCAATGCTAGATAAAAACATGATATACAGCTGCGGTTTTTGGCGGGATGCAAATGGTTTAGACGAGGCCCAAAAACATAAACTTGAATTGGTCTGTCGAAAACTCAAATTACAACCCGGCATGAGAGTTTTAGATATTGGCTGTGGATGGGGAGGTGCAGCTCGCTATATGGCTGACAACTATGATGTGCATGTCACTGGCATCAGCAATTCGAGAGAACAGATCGAATTAGCAAAAACTCACAGTGACGGATCCTCAGTGTCTTATGAGCTGTGTGACTATCGAGATCATTATGATAGCTACGACAGAATCTATTCACTGGGAATGTTTGAGCATGTAGGCTTTAAAAACTATAAAAACTTTTTTAATCAAATTTACCTGTGCTTGAAAGATCAAGGCCTATTTTTGTTGCACACAATCGGTCACCGTCAAACCCTCAATAAGGTCGATCCATGGATATCTCAGTACATCTTTCCTAACTCGATACTACCATCGGCAGAACTGATAGCGAAACATAGTTCACCGCTGTTTAATCTTGAGGACTGGCATAACTTCGGAAAGGATTACTATCTAACTTTGATGGCTTGGAATGACAAAATTGAGAACAATTGGTCTGCTTTGCCTGACTATGATGAACGATTCAGACGAATGTGGCACTACTATTTGATGGCCTGTGCGGGAACCTTCAAAGCGTCCAGAAATCACTTATGGCAGATTGTGTTCTCCAAAGGAATCTTACCGGATCCCTACCAAGCTATCCGCTCAGCCGTGGACTGATGATTGTCCATAGTACTATAACCTGGCATAAGGGTTTATGATGAAAGAAGCGCACATTGACATCAACGCCCTGACCGGCTTCAAGATTGACGCTACTAATAACCGTCCCACCTCCTCTATTCACTTTAGTGGAGCAAACGGTATTCCAGTTGGTGTTTACAAGAGCTATTTGAGACAGTTCGCGGATACATATTCGATCGAGGCGGTAGACTGCAGAGCGACGCTGGCCGATCAAATACCACTATCAAATTTTGGCTTTTCTGATTTTGCCGACGATCTTATAAAGACAATTGAGTCTAAGCATAGATCTTCGGTAATTGGTATGGGGCACTCTTTCGGCGCCCACATAACTCTAATTGCTGCTTTCAAAAGGCCGGATTTATTCAGTAAATTGGTATTGATCGAACCAGCCTCACTAACCAGCCCTTGGTTAGACTTGGTGTACCGACACCTGCCTGAAAAGTTAGTATTCAAATTGATCCCCATGATTGCTAGAACAGCGCAGAGACAAAAATATTGGTCCGATCATCAATCATTTCTAGAACGGTATTCACAACATCCTACTTACAAACGATTTACTTCAGAAGCCATGCGAGATTATGCGGCATATGGATTGCGCGCCCGCGAAAACGGGGATTATGAGCTGGTCTTTGCTAGAGAGTGGGAAGCGCATATTTTTCGCCGAGTCGAATTCATTTGGAAATACCTTGCAAAGTGTAATCTGCCTTGTCTCTTCCTCAAGGCCGAACACTCAAGCCTTTACTCCAACAAAGTATTTCATTCCAACAATGAGGGTCTCGAGGAGAATTTTACAGGCTTAGTTTTACCAAATACTTATCATCTTCTTCCACTTGAAAAACCAGAGATATGTCATCAAGCTATCTCAACGTGGCTAAACTCAAAGCATTACAAGTCTTGACTTTTTTGAATCAGAACAGGTATTCTGCTTCATATGCCTAGATCACGAGAATTCAGACCTGAAGAAGTACTTGATGCCGCCCTTGAACTGTTTTGGAGTAAGGGCTATAAGGCGTGTTCGATGGCAGATGTAGTAAAGGAGTCAGGCGTAGCCAGATATGGTTTATACCAAGCCTTTAAGGATAAAGATCAGCTTTACTACGCAACGTTGAAACGCTACCACCAACGCTTGCACGATTACTTCATAAAGCCCTATTGCGGTCAATCAGGGGATCATAGTCTTTCTGAACATTTTGATTTGGTTCTACAGGCGCTTTCAGATGGTGATCGAAATGGCTGCTTCGCGCATCAAGCGGCAATAGAACGCGGTGCCGATGACGAAAAAGTCAGAAGTATCGTGTCTTCTATTTTTGAGGACACCAAGACAGCTTATCGATTACTTATCAGAAACGGTATCAACAAAGGGGTTATTAGGCGCATGCCAGTGGAAGATCTAGTGACTTATGTAATGGGAATCCAAAGAGCTCTAATCACTATGACCAAGCAACGCTGCAGCGAGCAGGAACGTCGAGACTACGTTAGGTGTGCCTTAAATCTGTTGAGGCCTGCTCAGCATTGAATATCAACTAAACTCTACAAAGATCTTAGAGTAGAGAATGTTTGCAAAAATTTATCTAAATTAAACAATTTTCTCTTTTCAGAATAGACATTCTGTTCACAATCATGCATTATCCTTTCCACATGACAAAGTCGCTGGCGCTTACGCGCTGTTTTTTTTAATCATAACAGAACATTCATTCTGATATAACTGGAATGACTTTCTGTGATAACCAAGCATCATTTTAACTTGTACTGAAACGAGGTTTTAACATGAAAAAATTATCTTCTTCGATCATCGCTCTTTCGTTCTTAGCCGCGGGCACTGCGCAGGCAGCCACACCAGCCAAATCATCAGGACATGCAGTAACTCTTTGCAAAGCAGAAGCAGAACTTGCTCACGAAGGTTATAAGCGTGCTAAGGCAAATAAGATCAAGCTAACTCGCGGTGTATACCAAATCAAACTAAAAGTAGTTACAGAGGGTGAAACTATCAAATCAGTTTGTGAAATTGCTAAAGACGGCGCGATTACTTACTCAATCAGCTAAGTCAAATTTAGGCGTATCGCTGAGTAGTTAACTTCTCTAGCGATACGCTTTATAACGCAAAGCACTCCTTTTTAGGCGTGCTTTTTTTATATTTGATACAAAATCACCCAGGGTAATAACACACTGAATAGAATTTCATCTTCGGAATCGTATCGAGTAAAAAAAAGCCCCAGAACAAATCTAGGGCAACAATATACGCAAGGAGTGCGAAGTTATTTTTTGTCTTGACGCAAGTCGTCTGTCCGCAACATTAAGCCTTATCATTGGCGGCTAATAGCACTAGATAATCGTCCAAGCCAGCCAGTTCGCCTCGACTACTTACTATCGCAGAAGTGTCATTAGTAAGGAGTTTTCTTAACCAAACTACTCCTGCCGAGGTCAAAAAGTCTTTTATTAAAGATCTCACTTCATTTGTTGTATCAGAGTAATAAAGGCAGATTAATTCATTCCCAAGGTCGTTAGCCGCTAAATTCATACATCTACTGATCTCATTTCTTTCAACCAAGCTGAGTTCGTGAAGTATTTTTTGCATTTTTTCGTTAACAACCATATCTTCCCCAACAAGTTAAAAAGTAAGAAGTGCTAAAGGCTAGTCTGCAGCCCTACCTAGTGACGAGATGGCCGCAGCGTAAAGCTAGATGCGAGCAGATCCAATAGAAGAAACCTTGATACCTGTTAACTTTGGTAAACTAGATATATAAATTCATATTTATCATATAATTTCGAAGAATATTCTTGACCCCACCAACATTTTAAATACAAATGTCAACGAAACTCATTATTTTATAAAGACTGGCTCAGTACCTCCTTTGACCAGTCAAGCTCTTTTTACTAGCAGACTTTTGGTATCAGACCTTTATTATCATCTAATGAAGCAAAAAACCGTCCAAAGTCTCCGTTGCATTCATCCAAAAATCGATTGAACTCGGGTGCTTTTGCGTAATACGTTGAAAACGAAGCCAACTTGGCATTATTGATTTCTGAGGATACCCAGTTATCAAAGTAACCTCTACCGCCCCACTCAACCAGCTTAAGATTCTCGTAATCCGAACGAAATGACCTAATCTCCCTTTTTTTAAGGTCTAGTTTTTCAGCTATATCGGCAGAGGATTTATAAATCTGACCGAGATTATCTTTTAGATGGGCTACTAATTCAGAAAATTGCTTTTGTGCTTGTACCTGATCTCGATATCTTTTTACCGAATTGGGTCTGTATTGTTGTAGCCAGCGCAATGTGCCTCTTTCACCTACCACCGTTGCCATGGACTCATTGAATTCGCTATTACCTTTTACATATAACTTTTGGTGGGCTAACTCATGAAAGATTAACTCCGCCAACGCCGAGTCATCTCCTTGCATCATTGTTGGCAATAAGGGATCAGCGAACCATCCAAGAGTTGAATAGGCTGCTGCGCCGCCGACATACACTTCCCAGTCTTGCTCTTTAAGTTTTTCTGCATATTGATACGCGGAGCTTTTTGAAAAATACCCTCGATAGGAAGCACAGCCAATGATCAAATAACACCATTGCTTGGGCTCCAAAGATAGTTGACCAGCCGCGAGTACCACCCATACTGGGTATTCGCGCTTCAAGGGTACATAGGTCGAGTAACTTTTGTTGTCAGGCAGAGCAAGCTCTCGAGTTGCAAACTCTTTAAGCTCTTTGGACAAACTGAGCTTTTCGGCCAATTCAGTGTCTGCGGTCGGTAAGACCTTGTCAACGGGTTGTCTAGCCAACATTAACTGACTATGACCAACAACTCCTTGGGTGTAAAAAGAAACTGTCTGGCAACCACCCAAAATTAGTAGCACTGATAGCGCCACAAAGGCATTAATCAACTTTAGAGCAAAAACTATCAAGTCCTAAACGAAACCACTACAGATAGAATGCTATGTCACTTTTGCCTATCTTTACGCTTTTTCTTGGCATATTCAGACGTTGGCCCTTTTTTTCCTTTGCTCGACTTTTTATTTTTGGAATTATAGGACTTTCCATTCTTCTTTGAACCCTCGCCATTGCCTTTATAACCATCTTTTTTGTATCCACTTTTCGCTCCAGCTCTATCGCCACTTTTGAACCCGCTTCGACGCTTAGGTTTAAACTCCCTTGATCTCCCCTCTTGCTTAAATTCACCTTCAGATACTGGCTCCGATTTATATCTTTCAATCATCAAGGGCTTATTTGAGACCCTTGCTTTACGAAGTACACCCATCACCTCTTTCGGCATATCCGCAGGCAAATCTACGGTTGAGTAGGTGTCGCGGATTTCAATATCGCCGATGTACTTACTCTCAAGCTCCGCTTCATTGGCAATGCAACCCACTATACTACCCGGCTTAACACGATGTTGATGCCCAACATGAATAAGGAAGCGCTGCATTTTGACTTCAGGAAATTCTTTCAAACTAACCGGAGTAAGGTCAGGTGCAGGCTTTGTATCACCCGACCTACGGGCTCGATTACCCCGCGTATCGTTTACCAATTCACTTTCTTCTAAAAGAAATTTAGTACCGCCTTGAGCAATAAAACAACTCGCCGCAGCAATCTGTTCTGCACTGACCTCATGCTCTGATTGCAACTCAGTTATTAGCTGAGAATAAATATCCAGATTCTCAGACTGAATTGCATCAATTATTCTACCCTTGAAACGTTCGACTCTGTTTTTGTTGATGTCGTCCACTGATGGAAGTGGCATTGGTTCAATATTTTGCTTTGTTGCCCGCTCTATCGCACGCAGCATACGCTTCTCGCGCGGAGCAATAAAAAGAATTGCCTGACCACTACGCCCAGCTCGACCAGTACGGCCAATCCTATGAATATAAGATTCGGTATCATGAGGCACATCGTAGTTAATTACATGACTTATCCTTTCTACATCAAGGCCTCTGGCAACAACATCAGTAGCTATCAAAAGATCCAGCTTATTTTGTTTTAATCTATCAACTACTTTTTCGCGATTTGCTTGAGGTATGTCCCCATTCAAGGGTTCTGCCCTGAAACCTCTAGCTTGAAGTTTATCGGCTAATTCAACCGTAGCATTTTTAGTTCTTACAAAAATGATAACGCCGTCTGTATTCTCACTCTCCAAAACTCGAGTGATGGCATCTAGCTTATGAGTACCTTTAACCACCCAGTAGCGCTGCGAAATATTCGCTGCAGTCGCTGTTTTGCTCTCTATTTTAATATGAGCTGGATCTGACAAATATCGATCAGCTACTTTTTTCACTTCTTTGGGCATAGTGGCTGAGAACAGTGCCACCTGCCGCTCTTGCGGAGCCTGTTCAAGCACCCACTTAACGTCGTCGATAAATCCCATCCGCAGCATTTCATCGGCTTCATCCAAGACGATTGATTTAAGATGATCCAGTACTAGTGTATTGCGACGCATATGATCCATGACACGACCGGGAGTTCCGACTACAACCTGGGCACCACGTTTTAGCTGACGAAGTTGTATGGTGTAGGACTGCCCACCATAGATGGGTAATATGTTTAGACCTTTTATATGTTTAGAGTATTGCTGACAAGCCTCGGCTACTTGAATGGCTAATTCTCTGGTGGGGGCCAAAACCAGCAATTGCGGCGATCGCAACTTTGGATCTATTTTGCTTAATAACGGCAACGCAAAAGCCGCTGTTTTACCGGTACCTGTCTGAGCCTGACCAAGAAGATCTTGCCCACTTAACAATACTGGTAGGCTTCGCTCCTGAATCGGGGATGGTTTTTCATAACCCAATTCTGTTATCGCTTTTAATATTGATTCGGGTAACCCCAACTCACTGAACATTACTGGGTTTGTCATTAGAATTTATGGCTCTCGATTAGCCAGGAAAGTAACGAGTCTTACTCGTAAAAAGAGGGTCTTACCAATCCCCAGGCAAAGCAAACGCAAACCTGAAGTTTGAAATCGACAAGAAATCTGTATGGCCAGATTTTAAGACGGGCGAGTATAGCTGTTTAGCCGTACTAAAAACACGGGATTCGTTTAAAAAGCAGATGATTTACCCTTGCTGGACAAACTTTGAAGATTATTTGAGCTCAAAGGCTATTTGTTTGAACCAGAGCGTCGATTGATCGGACGATTGCATTTTAGCAGTATCATCTTATCCAAGGCGCTCTCCCGTAAATAGGCTATCTTATGATGATCCGGGCTACTCACAAATTTCTTATAGGCTGCCCAAGATGGGTATTCGACAAAAAACATCAGATCAGCATCGAACTCTCCCACAAGAGCCCGTTCGGGCTCCAAACTTCTGAGTTTTCGACCCCCGACGGATTCGACCAATGGAATAGCTCGTTTTAGGTATTTCTGATAGGTTTCAGCCCCCCCATCAGGCTTAAACCACATAGCATGGAACATGAAAACTCGAGTGTCCTTTTCTTTAGAATCCACTAACACAACCGTCCCTCCTATGAAAAATCAATAACTCAAAAAAATCATATGCTGCTAAAACCGTTAACATCGTGGTATCTTCAGCAACTCATAACTTAACGCGATCTACCATTTACACCCACATTCACAATGACCTTCAAACTCTCCAGATTACATCGCCAAACCGTAACGATCCTTTGTGCAACTGCTGCGCTTTTATTAGCGGGTTGTCAACCTAAAAGTTGATATTGAAACCTCAACTGTACAACCAGAGTCGCCTACTTACTACGTGTATTTAGCTGGACCTGAGGTTTTTCTACCTGACCCAATTGGTGCCGGCGTTACTAAAAAGGCAAAGATAAAGGAGCTCAATCAAAAATACGATTGGCCCTTCAATCTTGTTGGTTTGTACCCAATGGATAATCAGATAGAAAACTTCAATCATGATTTCAATACTGGTATTGGTATATATAAAGCCAATATTGAGCTAATGCAAAAAGCAAATTTTGTCACGGCTAATATGATTCGCTTTCGCGGACCAAGCATGGATGTTGGCACCGCTTTTGAAATGGGATACATGGAGGGACTCAATAAGCCTGTCTTCGCTTATTATGACGCTGAGCCATTCTACGGAAAATCAGAAAAACCAAGCATTTACAAAGAGAAAGTAAGAAAATATTACCCGGTGTCTAAAGAAAGACAGGACACTGACGTTTTTGGGCAGAGCATTGAAAACTTCGAAATGGCTGACAATTTAATGATGATTGGCTCTATCGATGCCGACAACCATCGTATTGCCGCTTCTTTCGAGGCCGCGATCTTACAGATTGCAGAGCATATCAATAGACAACAGTAAGTCATGTTAGAAAAATACTTTAATCTCAATGGCAATCAGACAAGTGTGCGCCAAGAAGTTAGCGCGGGAATAACAACCTTCCTTAGCATGGCTTATATCGTTGCGGTCAATCCAGCGATTTTGAGTGATGCCGGGATGGATTTCGGTGCTGTGTTTGTCGCCACATGCATTGCAGCCGCACTAGGTAGTTTGATAATGGGAGTGTACGCCAACTACCCTATTGCTCAGGCACCCGGGATGGGTCAAAACGCGTTTTTTGCATATGGAATAGTTTTGGGTATGGGGATTCCATGGCAGGTTGCATTAGGTGCTGTTTTCGTTTCCGGAACACTATTTATAGTACTTAGCGTTCTTCCTGTTCGTGAGTGGCTGATCAATTCGATTCCAAAATCTCTAAAACTTGGGATGTCAGCAGGAATTGGTTTGTTTTTAGGCGTCATTGCACTCACTGGTAGCGGTGTCGTCGTGGACAATTCGGCAACTTTAATTAGTCTTGGAGATCTCAAGCAACCACCGGCAATACTGATGTTGGTTGGATTCATCCTGATAGCTGCATTGACAGTAAAGAAGGTTAAAGCCGCTGTTTTGATAGGCATACTATCCATCTCGGCAATTGCACTCGCGCTGGGAATACACGAGTTTGCAGGTCTATTCTCGCTACCTCCATCACCAAGCGCGTTACTTGAACTAGATATCGTAGGTGCGTTAGAACTGTCAATGGTGACGGTTATACTGACATTGCTGCTGGTTGACGTTTTCGACACCGCAGGAACTCTCGTAGGAGTTGCTAACCAAGCAAACATGTTGGACAAAAATGGTCGTTTACCTCGACTGAAAAAGGCGCTTCTCGCCGATTCGACGGCAACAACGGCAGGCGCACTTTTAGGCACCTCACCTACTACTTCCTACATAGAGTCAGCAGCTGGTGTTGAAGCTGGTGGTAAGACAGGCTTGACAGCGATCACGACCGCCATTTTGTTTTTATTCTGCTTATTTTTCGAGCCTCTGGCGAAGAGTATCCCAAGTTTTGCAACCGGCGCCGCGCTTTTATTTGTGGCGTGCTTAATGATTAAATCAATAACTGGCTTGGATTGGGACGACATTTCCGAATCCGCACCTGCCGTTATAGCAATGGTAGCGATGCCAATGAGCTATTCGATTGCAGATGGAATTGGCATGGCCTTCATAGCTTACGCTGGTATTAAATTATTTTCGGGTCAGATTAACCGATGCCCAATAGCAGTGATAGTGATCGCTCTGATTTTTGCTCTCAAATTCACATTCTTATAATGCCGTTTTTGTATTTCAATTGATTTAGACACACGCCATATGAGCCAAATACCAAACAAGCATTTTATAAGTGCAAATGATCTTTTGATTGATTCTTTCAAACTTGCTCAAAAAATCTACGATAGCGGCTATCGCCCAGACTTTATTATCGGCGTTTGGCGTGGAGGTGCTCCTGTCGGTATCGCAATACAAGAGTATTTTGAATACATGCGCGTCCCCACCGATCATATTGCGATTAGAACCTCATCCTATTACGGAATAAATCGTCAAGATAAAAATGTAAGAGTTCACGGACTGGATTACATAATCGAAAACGTTAACGCTGAAGATGAGGTTTTACTAGTTGATGACGTCTTTGATTCAGGCAGAAGCATCAAGGCTATTTTTGACCATATGGCATTGAGAACTCGACGTAATATGCCTCATTCAATGAAAATAGCCTGTCCATGGTACAAACCTGCTCGTAACTTAACTGAATACACACCCGATTTTTACCTACACGAAACAGATGACTGGCTGGTATTTCCGCATGAATTGACTGATCTTTCGGAAGAAGAAATTCGCACTCAAAAACCAGAGCTTGCAAATCTACTGAAGTCTTAAAGGGCTATTTGACTCGATAATTTGAATAGAGAATGCTTGGCTCTGTCTCGCCGATCCTGAATAATTTAACTTGTAAAGAAAACTCGCCGCGCTCAACTTGCCAATCATAAGCTTCACCAGAGTTAACAGCCATAAGCCGATCATTCAAATACCACTCTACTCTATACAGTCCCTTTGTTTCATTGAGTTTAAATTGAAATACTTGTAATGATTTGGGTATACGTGGATCAAACGCCAAATCGATATTATTTAAAGGTGCAAGCAATTTATACGCTTGAGTCAATCTACCTTGTGTTACTTGCTTGACCTCAGATCGATGTACCGATGCCTTCGAAACTGCGTGTTGCGCGATCTGCTTTGGTAGGAAGTACTCGTGTTTGCTCGCGCACCCGTCATCCGCTAGATAACCACTATCTAAGCATACTTTGGTAGCTATCAGGTCCGGACTTAAATAAAGAGCTCTAGGCTCAACCATGTTGTTTAACACCGCAAACATAGACTTCATTAATGGCGCTGGTCCGGAAGATCCGGTGATTTTAAGCATTGGTTCGTTATCGAGGTTTCCCATCCAAACACCAATCAAAAACCGGTGATTAAACCCCATAATCCAAGCATCTCGATGATCATTGGATGTTCCAGTCTTTACCGCGGTTTGAATCGGATATGATAGCACTCCTGATGAACCAAATTCTTTTGCTCTAGCCTGATCATCAGACAATATATCAGCAATCAGCGATGTGATCTCTTTGCTAAAAACAGTCTTACTTTCCGGCGCTATGTGCTCGGTAAAAATCGTCAAAGGCTCAAATTTGCCACGTTTGGCTAACACGCTGTAGGCCTGCGCCAAATCGAATAGACTCACCTCGCCATTACCCAAAGCAACGCCACTCCCTAAGTTTTGCCAGTTTTTTTCAAGACTATTGAACCCCAATTGCCCAAACTTATTTGCAAGCTCTTCCTGACCAATGTGGTCCACTGCACGAATCACAGGAATATTCAAAGAATTCCCCAAGGATTCTCTCAAGCTGATTTCTCCATAGAAAGAATTACTATAGTTTCGATAACTATGTACACCAACGCCAACCGCCTCTTGAAGAGGAGTGTCGGAAATCATCGTGGCTGCTGTCCAGCCTTTTTCCATGGCGCTAGCGAAAACAAACGGCTTTAGTGTGGAACCGGGCTGCCTTGGCGTTGTGACCGTATTGAAGTAGCCGGCCTGATTTTCACTGGTTTTACCCACCACCCAAGCCAAAATCTCATTCGTATGATGATCAATGACAATCATCGCCGCATTTCCAACGTTTTTATTTTTCAAACTGCTCAAACGTTCATTTAGCAACGCCGTTGCGGATTTTTGAATACTCGAATCAAGCGTTGTTTTCACGAATTTCGCTTTTTGCTTATCAGTCAATCTCTCATAGACGTATCTGGCAAAGTGCTCTACATCAATTTGATCTGATGATCGATGCAGTTTAATTTTCTGACTTTTGATAGCGGTCAACTGGTCATCGGTCAGTAAGTCCAGCGAGCGCATGCGGTAGGAAAGGGTATCAATGCGACTTTGTATTTTTTTTGTACTTTTGTAGAGATCAAATCGTGACGGTGCACGGACTAATACAGCCAGAGCCAACATCTCCTTTTGATTTAGCGTATCTAAGTTTCTATCAAAATAATATCTTGCCGCTTGAACAATTCCTCTTCTGTTAGCAGCATAAGGTACTTGATTCAAATAAGCCTCAAAGATGGATGCTTTATCCAGTAAACGTTCCATGCGAACGGCGTCCCAACCCTCTACCCACTTCGACTTCAACGAGCGCGGCCTTGGATGCATCATCTTCACCAGCTGTTCCGAGATCGTACTGGCACCTCGTACTAGATCGAATGAGAGAACATTTTGCACGAGTGCGCTAACTCTAGCCACCCAATCAACGCCGCCATGGTCATAAAAGCGCTTATCCTCAGCCAATAGAAACGCTTCTTGCAAAAATATTGGCACGTCATGAAGGGCAACTCTGTCATGGTAGTTCCATGAGTTTTGATAGGTCACCGTTAAGGGCCGGCCATGTCGATCGAGTAATTGGGGTTTGAACCTTGTCGCCCTCGCAGGATACAAAAGTTCATCGCCCTCTCCTTCTTGTTTCAGCGTTAATTTCTGGTGGGAGCTTATCGGCAAAAGAAGAGAAGTTAATTGCTTTTCATTCAAAGTTGACTTACTTGTATACCAAGCAAGATATGAAATCAGGCCCAATGCCACGAGAGCAGCAAGAGTCACAAATGTCGCATAGAACTTCTTCGTTTTTAACAAGCGATGCATACAGATCTCCGGGTCTAGTAATGACTAGTCTTCTTGCAGGAGATTTTCATGTGCTATTTTTAAGCGACCTGGAAGACCAAGACCAAATACATCAGGATCATACATTTCCTCAACTTTTAGTGGCTTTACGGCAAAATCGCCGCTGGCAATGACTTGTGCTGTGTAGCTTAGGTGATGGTTTCCAGCAGACAAATAGTCGGAATAAAAACGTGCCGAGTCATGACGTAGCTCTTTGTGGTAAAAGCCCGAACCGTATCTTCCAAACTGCTGAACCCGATCATAGAGATGAATACGCGAGCGTTTATCTGACTTCAAAATCGATTCAGAATCTATCACAGAGGCAGTAGCTAAATCCCGATTTACAGGCTCCAGGCCTGCGGGGATGGGGTCATCAACGACAACGAAATTTTTGGGCCCTGAAGTCAAAACGAATAGGTCGACCTTTACCAGCTCTCCACGTTCAAGAGAAATGGGCGAGGACACTAATTGCCATTTACCGTCTCGTTTTACCGAATACTCTCTATAAACCTCAATACCAGCGTTAACAGGCCTGGCCTCATCGTCGTTTTTAGCAAAGCTTGCGCTGACGCGGTAGTAATATCGGCCCTCGCCCTCTTTACTCAAATTGACGGTACCAGTGAGCTCTGGCGCGGGTGTTACCGAATTGCTTTCAAGAGCATACGAAGCGGAATCCAATGAGTCGAAAGATACAGCTCCCAAGCTGATTGGAGCATTATTATCGGCGCTACTAAACGTAGCGGCTATTTCAAAGTTCGGATCAATGGATTCGTATTGCTCACTGTAATCGGCCAAAGCATTCATACAAAATACGTTTTCTTGAGTATTCTCCCAGTGATCTCTTGCGCCTCGATTTTGTGTGATCGCCCTTACAATTTTGTAGGGTAGGTCGCCCAGACGCTCTCGCATTTCCACCGATATAGTTGATGCTTGCATTAGGCCACTGAGCGCAGCACAGTTACTTCGCATTACGCTACCAAGCGAACTAGGGTAGTGAGAATTACTATTTTGGAAATGAAACTTACCCGCAGATTGCACTGCCTGATCCAGAATAGCGTCACTTAATTTGAGTGGAATATCTCTCTTGGCATTCACAGCAATACTTGCCATCAATAAATACGATTGGGCAAAAATATCCATATCAGCCACATGAGGCATGTATCGCTCCACCTCGTCCCAACCAAGCTGCTTAGATTTCGCCAACGCGGTAAGGGCCAAGACACGTGTTGATAATTGTGACTTGAAGCTTTGCTGAGTTACCCCTTTGCGTAAATACGCTAGGAGATACTTATGTAACTTGGTTTCAACTTGTTGGGGCACGTTATAGCCCTGTTCTCGCATCCACACAAAGGCCATTGCCGTATACGCACTCAAATAGGGACTGACGTAATCATCACGATTAATCCAATAAGTCATTCCTCCGTTCGACGCTTGAAATTGCGCAGCGACGTCCAATGTCAGTTGCGGAAGCCCTTGACTTGCAGGCCAATCGACTGCATCAGACTTAGCTGCGAGGTGTTTCTTTAATACTTGGTATTGAGAGGCTGCAATACCTTTACTCAAACGCTGCTCCCAGCACGCGTAAGGGTAGTTACGCATGTATTTAAATGCGCCGCGGATATTACCGATGACACTGGAAGATATTGCTACTTGAAGACCACCCTTGCCACTGACAATGCCTTGAGGAAATTTTATCGGCTCAATGACAGAATTCGTATCAGTGCTGCCATAGTTGACTTGAGTTTGAAGTACATATCTTGGATTTACTGGAATTTTGTGCTCGATAGCATCCGAATCTCTATATCGACTTCCAGCGACATCTTCGGCTTTCGCAAACAGAACCATTTCCCCAGGATTTGAAGCTGTTAACGAAAGCCAAACTATCTTTCTTTCAAACGGCTCTAGTTCCACAGTTTTAGTCTCTGCTATCCCCGCATCTAAAGCAGAGCCTGAAGCGCGCAAGTCGACTTTAATCTTTCGAGACTTATTAGTTCGATTCATCACGCTAAAACCAGCATCCACGACGTCGGTCGCCGTCAATTGATTCGGCATAACCGGACGAAGTTCAGTGGGCTGATTTACTTTAAAGGAGTGGCTGCCAACGCCCATTCGAGCCTCTTTATCCACTACCATTGCGACAACCCTCCAACCGGTCAAATTATCAGGTAGGTCAAAATCAAATTTCGCTCGCCCTTTAGAGTCTAAAATAATCGAGGGGTTCCAGTAAGCAACAAACTTGTCCATACTTCTCATTTCTGGACCGGTAGCGCCAAAGCCTCCGCCTCCTGGATTTGCACCTTTCTTTTCAAATTTTTGGCGCCCAATCAGTTTCATCAAGAGATTGTAGTTGGCGACTCCAAGGTTATCGAGACGATTGAATCCCTGATATGGATCGTAATACGCCATTCCTTTAACGTTGAGGTCAAAAACGGCCTCATCGATAACCGCCACCGCTAGCTCCATGCGTTTATCTTCACTCTTTGTAAATCGAGTCTCCGGTTTAGCCTTTACCGTAACCTCAACGTTGTCCCGCGGCTTGTACACCTGTCTTTGAGTTTTAACGTTAACCTCAATTTGTTTTCGTCCATCAACGACATCTACCTTGAGGTAACCCATTTTAAAGCTAGGTTTACCTAGATCCACTTGTCCATCTTCAATGGGCATATCGACTCTAGGAGACGCTACAACAATGGACAAATAAAAGCCTGGATAATCGTCAGAGGTGATCGGTACTTTGATGATCGGAGTATTGCCTTTTAATTTTTGTTGCCAGCTACGCACTACTCCATAGCGTTCTACTGTGATCAACGCCTGTGCGTCTGGAAACGGATTTTTAACTAAAAATTTGGCCGTCTCACCGGACTTGTAATTTGATTTATCCGCAATAATTTCGATGGTGTTTGAATTGCCTTGATCCCACAGCACCGCGCCTTCTCCAACCGCCCAAGTGTATAAAGTGTTTGAAACAGCTCTAGACTTAGTATCGGTTGATTTAGCCGTGATACGATGATAGCCAGGTTGAGTCGGCGTAAACTTGCAGACCTTCGCTTTCTTGCCAGAAACCTCATTGCATTCTGATAACGGGGCCCATTCTTGAGTGTATTGGGTTAAGTAGGCATTGCCCGCACCTTTTACTCTCGCAGCCTTGGTGACTTGGTGCTCAATAGAAAACTTAACATCGGCATTCGCAACTGGTTTTCCAACTCGATCGACTACTAAAAACTCAACTTCGGCGTCTTTGCCCACCTCTTCAACCCATTTACTTTGTTTCAAACCGAGAAATCGATCACGGCCAAAAAAATCGGCGCCCGAAGTAGCCGCGACAAACTTTCCTCTGTCATCCCTAACGGCCGTTTCCACACTAATTTTCCCGTATTGTGCTTCTGTATTTGCAATCAAAAATTCGGTTTTCCATTCTCCATTTTTATCCAGGCTTCCTTGATCTTGAAATAAAGTCTGACTGGAATTCCTCTGATGGGTAAAACGAAACCCCTTGGCCTCAGGGTGATCAGTGCTGAACGTTTTTGGATTTAATCGCGCAGTAACTCGGGTGGGCGCATTTGCATATGGACCACCAGCATGCATTCTTGCATTGTTGGCCACTTTAACCGTGTCACCGAGGTTATAGCTGTCTGCGTTTAACTCACTTCCAGTACGAAATGGGGAAGGTGTGAAATCACTAACCAAAACCCGAATTGGGCTTAACGACAGCGATGTATGTTGATTTTTAAACTTGAGTCTAACTTCGTACCATCCAATAGGAGAGGTTTTTACTGTAGAAAATTTATTACTGTAGGCTCCAAACTCGTTTAGCTTTATATCCTTGTATTCTGCTAGAGCCTGACCTTTAGGATCAATCACCGACACATCGTATTGTCCTTGTGGCGGTTTCGACCAATGCTGATTGTTCGGTGCGCGCGCGTATAGTTTAAACTCTATCTGGTCACCCGCTCGGTAAACCCCTTGAGACGTGGTGCCCCACGATCGCAAATAACCACCTTTAGCACGAAGATAGGGCCAAATCTGAGTGCTAGCTCGATACTCCCCCATAATAGGAAGGAACGCCACACTATCGTCTTTTTGCACTTTGACAATCCAATTTGGCTTATCGTTACGATACTCATAGATGTGGTCAAGCGAAGGGTCAATGTCCTTCAAACCAGGAAGTCGAGCGATTCCTTTGTTGTTAGACACTGCATTCGCCAAGTCGGGCTTGAGCGGTGATAAATTGAATAGATTTTCTAGCTCTATTGAAACCTTGGCGTTCTTTACTGGCTCTCCCGTAGTAAGATCAGTTATCCACACCAGCGACTCAAAATGCCCCAGTTTTGCATGTACGTGGAATGGAGTTACCTGAGAGACAAACCGAGAACCAGAGTTTGTCGACCATCTTGTGGAAGCAGGCTCAGAGCTGAGAACGCCTGCTATGATTCCAGATTTTCCACCCAGCAAGCTTCTAACACCCACGGGTGAGCGATAAGACGTATTCGGCACCTCGGGGAGAACTCTGCTGAAATCAAATCCTCCCTGCCCGTCGGTGCTGGTAGTGACTCGGTAGTTTTTGACCATTAAGGAATCTAGATTGGTGATATAGACCGGTAATTCCGAGTCGATATTAGACTCCAAGACGGAATGATAATGATTTAAAAACAGGGATGGTTTTCGATTTGAGGTATAAAACTTAGCATTGACTTGATTCGATAATGGGTGTCCAAAAAAATCCTCAAAGCTTTTATCAGACAACAATTGATATTCCTTATTCGCCTGTAAAACAGTTGGAACAGTTAACCTAAAAAGATCATTAGAACCATAGTTGAATCGATTTCGTAAAAACGATTTGACACGATACTCATTAGAACTTTTTGACCAAAGGCCATCGGCTTCTAAATCAGTGGTCTCGTCAAGATTATCGGTGTTTGTGAGAGTCAGCGTATTCGCCAAAGATTTTGCGCTGACGGGGAGAGTAAATTTAAGAGCAACGCGTTCCATTGGATCGCACTTATCCTCCCCCATATTTGCCCCCCCTGAATTTTTTCTATTTAGGTTTACTCTTGATATTTGTTT
Source organism: Gammaproteobacteria bacterium (assembly GCA_022447525.1). Classification (GTDB taxonomy): domain Bacteria; phylum Pseudomonadota; class Gammaproteobacteria; order Arenicellales; family Arenicellaceae; genus Arenicella. The sequence continues at coordinate 13,674 of JAKVBA010000039.1, read as the reverse complement.
ATCGCTCAGAGTCAGGGTCTTGTTACTCGTTCCGGCAATGCACTCGATGCCTTTAAACTCAAATGTGGGCAAACTAGTAAACTGATGAATTTTTGCGTTCTTAACGCCAGATTCTTGCCCCTCTACTCCATACAGATTACCGAATACACCCACTCTGATTTCAGTTGCACTTGGCAAGTCAGCTGCCAATGCGACACGCCAAATTCGTCTAGCCTGTTTTTTGGCGTTAGTACGTTTTCGCAACTCTGCTTGTTGGTTGGGGTCGCTATCAACGTAATACAAACGCGGAAATCTGCTGTATCCCAAGGTATCATCGAAATTCAGATAAACTTCATCAGATAACGGGTTTTGGTCCTCCGGAAGAGTAATTGACGATATGAAACCGTTGTGACTGCCAATAAACTTGATCGATTCTAGAACGGATTCGGCAGTCACCGCTTGATTAAATTCGATATGAGCAATTGGACGTTTTGCTTCGACCCACTCTTCGAGTTTTACTCTCTGAACCGATGGTCTAAGCGTAACAAAATGATGTTCCACTGACTCAGTCAAAGTGGCTCCCGATAAGCTCTGCAGCCCCTTGGCGACAGAAACGGTGTATTTAGTAGCGAGCTTTAATTTGTCTTCTCTTTGCAGTTGGCAAGCCAGAGAAGTTGTATCTAGCCAACGCCATGCACAATCTAACTGCGGAGAAATTCGTACGGGTACCTCCTCATTTACTGCAAAATCGCCAATCGCTTTTATGGCCTTATTAAACTTAATTACGATTTGACGATTATTTGTTCTAACCGTATCTCCAGTCGGTGTAATCCGAAGTATGGTTAAATCCGACGCTTGCGATTTTGCTGGACTATAAGTTGCGTCCAACGCTAGAAGTGAACACCCTAAAACCAATAGTCTTGTGATAAATGACTTCATGTCTTCAGCACCCTTTTTCATTCATTGTTAGCGCTAGTATGCCAACATCTAAACGCCTTAGGATGGGAAACCTGTGGTGAAATTCTAAATATTTTTTAAGACTTTACAAAATAGCGGTTTTTTATTCTTTTATCTGGAGTGGCAGTTTGACCTTACAACAGGTTGGAAAATACGCCTTGATCTAGGCTTTTTCTTTCCTAAAAACTTCGTCAGGATCGCAATCCAAATACTTAGATAACTCTTCTCTGTAAATGTCCGAGCATTTAACTATCAGATTCTCAACATCATCGTTGCTCATTCCATCAGTAGAGATCCAGGGTAATATTTTAATTTCATGTTCGCCACCAATAGCTAGCTTATTGGGTACGTCAAGAACCGGCTGAAGAGGTTTGGATACCATCGGGATAATAGGCACCCCGGCTCCGATTGCCATTCTGAAAGCACCATTTTTAAATGCATTCATCTTGCCTCCCAAGCTCCGCGTTCCCTCCGGAAAAATCCAAATATAGCAATCGTCGTTTTTTAGTCTTTCTACCGACAAATCAACGGCCGAACTACTTTTCCCAGCGCCATGTCGATCAACCATGATATTGTTGCTGGCATAAAAAATTCGCCCCCAAAGAGGTATTTTTTCCAGTTCTTTCTTACCGATAATAATCGCGTTTTTAGGATAAACCACACCTTGTAGCAATGGATCGAAGTTAGACTGATGATTCATAATAATCACAGCTGGGCCAGCGATCATATTTTCTCTGCCAATCACATTTACTTTTACGCCAAGAATCGTTCTTACGCCCATATTTAGGGCTTGAGCATATGCCCATGCTAGCCACTTTTTCTTATTAGCTGGGAAAGAAATGAGATAAAACAAGATGGTGACGAGTGCACACCAAAGCCCAATCAACGCCATCTTCAAATGGTATTGGCATGTTCGTAACAGTCTTGTCATGTCGTTTCTAGAGTGTGATTCAATACTGATCCAAAACGCTTTGAGCTTCATTTAAGGCCGGGGGCTATCCCCCCTGTTAATGTGAAAAGCGTCAAAGAGTCAGAGTCTTTTGGGGGCGCGAATATTAGCACGTTGCGCCAAGCATTCCTCGCGATAAAAGTGGGAAACAAGTGGTATGATCATGTAACTAGGAATTTAAAACAAAAATAATCATGGCCGAAGCACTTTCCAGTGTACATACCACATCGTTTCCAGACCTTTTAAACCAAGCAAAAGCAAGTGTTGTCGTTTCAACCTATCAAGCCGGTAAACTGATTTTACTTCGATCTGCTGGCAGCACCTTAAATACCCATTTCATTAGCCTTGCGAAACCCATGGGTGTCGCCTATAAAAAAAATCGTTTGAGCATTGGATCGGGAGTCAGGGTAATTGATTACTTTAATATGCCCGCTGTGGGCCCCAAGGTTCAACCAGTCAATACTCATGACTCTGCTTTTCTTCCTAGGCGCATGCATTACACAGGTGATATCGATATCCATGAGATGAGTTTCGATGCTCAGAATGAACTCTGGATTATCAACACAAAGATGTCCTGCTTGGGAACACTGGACATCAATCATAGTTTTGTTCCAAAGTGGAAACCACCATTTATTTCAGGATATGACCTTACCGATCGATGTCACTTAAATGGCTTGGCCATGAGAGATGGCAAACCTAGATACGTAAGCTCTCTGGGTGTATCCGATAAATCAGCCGGCTGGAGAGAGAATAAGGCATTCGGTGGCATGATCATGGATATCGAAAGCAACGAGTTCATTTCTCAAGGGCTTTCGATGCCTCATTCACCCAGATGGTACAGGAATAAGTTATGGGTACTTGAGTCTGGTGCCGGTCAACTAATTACGCTCGATCTACAAACTGGAGAAAAAACCGTGATCGCTGAGGTACCAGGCTTTTGTCGAGGCATAGATTTTATCGAAAGGTATGCACTTATAGGCCTTTCTCAGGTTAGAGAAAGTTCTGTTTTTGCCGGGCTGCCGTTAACGGAAAGAGAACAAGATCGTAAGTGTGGCGTTTGGATTGTTGATATAGAAACGGGTAAAACCGAGGGTTATATTGAGTTTTCCGAAGCAATTCAAGAGATTTTTTCTGTGCAAGTAGTCCCAGGTTCCTACCCTGCACTTCTTGATCTAAATGATCCATTGATAGCCTCATCGTATTCATTGCCTGACGAAGCTGTGAAGCAATTTACACCACCTAAACAGGAGCAATTGTTATTTGAAAAGGCGATTGCACTGCACCGAAGTCGACAACTGGCAGATGCCGAAAAAGTCTATCTTCAGGCCATTAAAGAGCAACCTAAGTATATAGAAGCGCACTATCATCTCGGCACCCTCTACCGAGAACTGCGACAGTCGAGGCAGGCAATACAGCAGTATGAAAAATGCCTAAAGCTACAGCCAAAGCATACTAATGCACTGTTAGCACTCGGCCAACTGATGTCGGAGCAACATGATTTTGATGCAGCAACTAGCCACTTTAATTCGGCCATCGCAACGGATAAAAAGTTTGCTCCCGCTTATGTAAACCGCGCACAGATCAATTTGAAGCTTGAAAACTATAAGGCAGGCTGGTCAGACCTAGAATGGCGTTGGAAAATGCCAAATCAAAATAGGCTTAATTGCTCTCAACCGAAGTGGAGCGGCGAGGATATCTCAGATAAAAATCTATTGATTCATACTGAAATTGGCGATGGTAGCTCTTTGTTACTCGCGCGCTTCATAAAAGAAGCACGTGAGAGGTGCAAGCGAGTTATCATTGTCTGCCCAGAGTCATTACGATTGGTGTTTGCTTCGATAGACGGGGTGGATGAAGCACGATCAAATAGCAATCTGTCGGCCGATCTTTTCGACGTATATTGTCCTTTACTGTCACTTCCTTGGGCGCTTGGGATCGAGCAATCCACTACACCCGACCAACCTTATATTAATGTGCCAAGCCAAAAGCTCGTACAACGTATCGAGAATTCTGGTAGCAAAAAAGTAGGAATCGTTTGGAGCGATAAGTCCGAACCGACAAACAGCTCATGTGATCTAGCCACAATGCTAGAACTTTGCACCCTAGAAGGTATAAAGTTTTTTAGTCTGCAAACTCAGTTAAATAATGAAGATAAATCACAGCTGGATAGCGCCAACATCGTAAACCTTGAAGCCGAACTCGTGAGTTATGCTCATGCAGCGGATGTTATTGATCAACTGGACGCGGTTATTTGTGTAAACAGCACAATTGCGCATTTAAGTGGGGCAATGGGTAAGCCCACGGTCTGCTTATTATCGAAGCAACTGGATTGGTGCTGGGGGACACATGAAACTCAAAGTAATTGGTACTTAAATACACAACTAGTGCGAAAAGCGGCTGATCAAAGCTGGAATACAGTTATTGAAAAGGCTAAAGAGACCTTAGAGCGCATTTTGTCGAAATAGCTGGGTAGTAATTAAATCTCATGAAGTCAAAGGTGACCACTCAGATTAGCGTGATCTATTCAAGTTCCAGCAGGTAGCTTTCGCCTTCAAACTCGAATACATCTCCTGACATCATTTTACGTCGTTTTCGCATTTCTGGCTGTCCATTGACTGTTACTAAGCCCTCATCGATGACAATTTTGGCCTCTCCACCAGTAGCCGCCAAGCCCTCGAACTTTAATAATTTGAAGAGCTCAACTGGTTCGCGATTAATCAATACTTTATTCATTCACCAGAGTTTAGCAGACCTGTAAAATCAACACTGGTAATTTAAAGATAGAAACTCTCGAAAACGACCAAGACTATGCCAATTGTGAATATAAACTTGCTCGCTAAAGCATTGAATGCTGTCGGCGTTGACTTCGATAAAACAGTATCCAACCTCAAGCGAGATGAAGAGCTGGTTTTCTTCAACACAACCGCCTCGCTAAATGAAGAAACCATGGAATGGCACATACCTGTGCATGGCTGGGTCTATGAACCACAATCAAGCTGGACAATTAGAAAGCTGATCGGTGAACTTTTAGACAGAAAATACGGTCTAAAGGTTGATAACAAGACAAAACCCATATTTAAGCGTCGTCTTAATTTATTCACAGTGGATAACGAACGAAGTAAAAGAATCATCATTGATCTCTTTGATCAATTATACGAACTTCCAAAAAGCGCACCAAATGGACAGTTCATGGGCCTGATTAGAATTCCTGATCAGGACCTTAAGATAAGTGTTGATAAGACCGTCTCCTTTAATGCAATTCTGAGGGAATCTGACCAGCGAAGCTTTGTCGGTTCATTGTCGTTTATTAGACCGAGAGGCGTCTCGGTAATAAGCGATATAGACGATACTGTGAAGCTAAGTTACATCAATGATCGAAAAAAAATGTTCGAGGCGGCATTCTTCCAACCATTTGAGGCCATTGAAGGTATGCCCGAGCTTTATCAAAAATGGGCGAAACAAGGAGCAAGGTTTCACTTTGTATCATCATCTCCATGGCAACTTTACGCTCCATTGAACGAGTTTATGTGCGAGTTTAATTTTCCATGGGCATCATTTTCGCTCAAAAAAGTAAGAATTAAAGACGAAACTTTTCTTAATTTATTCAAGAGTGGACTCATTACTAAACCAATCGCGATCAAGGAAATTATGCAAAGATATCCAAAACGAAAGTTTGTTTTAGTTGGCGACAGCGGAGAGCAGGACGCTCAAGCGTATGCTCAGATAGCGAGAGAATTTCCCAAGCAAGTAAAAAAGATTTATATCCGCAACGTACACGCCGATCAAACCCTCAATAAACAATATGAGACTATTTTTAAAGGTTTGAATCGACGCTTATGGTCCACGTTTACAAAGCCATCTCAAATCAAAATGGATCTAAGTAAACTAGCTAATTCTGACATTTAGTGGAGTTTAATTTTAGGTCTTATAATCTTTGAGACCCGGCTTAGTAAAATAATAAACGGCCCCTTGAAGATTCCATGAATAGCCAATTGGTGCATTCTGTATAGAGAAAGATACATTAGTCTAGCTACTTTTCCTTCTATAAACATAGACCCTTTAACAAGGTTTCCCATCAAGCTTCCCACAGTAGAAAAGCGAGATAGATTAACTAATGATCCATGGTCTTTATAGGTAAACTCCAACGGGGGCTGGCCATTAAATTCTCGAACAATATTGGTAGCCACAACATCCGCCATCTGATGCGCTGATTGTGCCCTAGGAGGTACTTTAGTCCCGTCAGGCATTTCCACATCAGCACAATCGCCAACAACGAAGATATTTTCATCACTTATAGACTTCAACGTACGATGACTAACTACCTGATTTATCTTATTAACTTCCAAACCAACCTCACGGAGCCAACTTTCCACTTTAACTCCAGCAGCCCAAACCATTAGATCTGCCTCGATGAGTTTATTGTCATCGCCAATAAAGCCGTTAGATTGAGCCCCAATAATTTTTATGTTGGTATGGACCCGCACTCCGAGTTTTTCTAATTCATTAGTGGCCGCAATTGCTATCCGCTCGGGAAGAGCTGGCAATATTCTTGGGCCGGCTTCAATCAAATCAATACTAAACCGAGGAGCTTCGTTTGTTCCTTTAGCATAAATACCCGCCACTTCCTCTAAATGATGTAGCTCGGCTGATAATTCAACACCCGTCGCTCCGCCGCCCACGATGGCTAACCTAGTTTCTTGCTGATCGTTTTCGGATTGTGCTGAAGTTTTTAAAAATTGATTTAGCAGCTTTTGCTGAAAACGTTGTGCTTGCGCCTTCGAGTCCAATAAAGAGCAAAACTGTTTTACACCTGGGGTACCAAAGTCGTTACTAATACTGCCTATTGCTAGAACCAGTGTGTCATAAGCAATGGTTCGTTCAGGAACGACTAGTCCGCCCTCATCATCTTCTATCGGTGCTAGCGTGATTACTTTCTTTTGACGATCTAATTTTGTAACAGTGCCTAGCTGAAATCGGTATCCATGTCTTTTAGCATGAGCACGATAGACCACACCATCGATCTCAGTATCCAATGATCCGGTAGCGACCTCATGCAGCAGGGGTTTCCAAATATGCACCCTGTGTCGGTCTATTAGTGTTACGTTTGCCCTATTTTTTTTCGCTAACTTTCGCCCTAGTTTAGTGACTAGCTCGAGTCCTCCAGCACCTCCACCCACAACGACAATCTGTGGAACACCCTTGGTTTGCGTTTCGTTCAACTCGGCGCTTGGCCTATTTACTTTGGTTTGCATTTTGATTTCCTAAAAAGTTGTTTCAGGCAAATGTGAAGTCAGTTAAGAAACTTTCCAACACTTGCCTCAAACCACTTCGGTCGCTCAACCAAAAAGGTTAGAGCTGAAATAATTGACCAAGTTTATGCAAACCCCCTGCCAATACTATAGCCTCAATCGAAGGACATTTCCGATGAAATTTATTTATCAAAGCGATAAAACGCACTGATAAGGAGATAGTAAGCCATGCTTTATTTTTCTGTTTTCTCTATTGAGATTTGGATTTTAGTCAGCAATATTGAATTTTTTTAGCAGCACCCTTTTATGCAAGGGCACGCAAACGAACAAGCCGAAAAAAACAAAGCCTGCGAAAGTGCCATACTTGGGAGGCAGCAACCAAGCATAGGCAGCCGAGGCTAATCCAAACACAGGATGATACGCCCAACATATTCTAGAAATTCGAGTTTGATTAAGCTCTTTTTGATCTAACGCTAGGTAATCACTGCGGTTTAACGCATGGCAGTAGAGTAAATAAATGATCAGAGTAAGTAATGCATAACCTAATCCATAAATCACGAACAAACTGGAATGATCTGTGTATACACGAATTTCATACTCATTGGGCAGCCATCCCCCCGTGAGAAAACTGAACAGAGAGGAGAAGATCAATTTTAAGGGATACACATAAACCAAAATGGCAAATATCATGGTTAACGTCAAACAGGTCGAAATTCGGTCTTCAAGACCGTACCGTTGACTCCAAGACCTATGTGCCCACCAGAAGAAAGCTATATTGCCAAAACTCAACGCAAAGGCAGGTATACTTTTGAGCGCTAGTATCATCTCATCATGATTTTTAGGAACACTGTCAACTGAAATCACTAACATGGTCATTGCGAAAGCAAACGCCGTATCAGAAAACACCTCTAGTCTAGTCATGCTCTCACTTCTCAGGCGGAAGCCGTCACGAACAGTTAATTTAGCGAGCGATTTATTAGTCCATCTCATATAATTTTCCAATTGATCGAAACAACTATGCTTAAAATACGATAAAACGCAGACGTCAAAAATCCAAAACAGATTAAGTCCTCTCCAAGATAGGACTTGTGGGATGGTAAACTAAAGTTAGTTCTCATTGCATGCGAATATTAGACAACACTTAGGTCGACAAGCTGCTATATAAATAGAGGTAACTTGATGAAATCTATCTCGCCTTGAAAAGTAGACAAATGCCCGCATAGTTTAAGAGAAAACCACCGGAATTATAATAAGATGTCGACATTCATGGGTATTATTCTTTGGCTGATACTACTGACGATATGTTGGCCACTGGCGATTTTAGCAATCCTAGCATGGCCGGTCATATGGTTAATATCCTTGCCATTTCGCTTGATTGGAATCATGTTTACAGGTGTATTTGCGATCCTACTAGCGTTAATAACGCTGCCCGCAAGGCTACTAGGCTGGCGCCCCGCAAACACCTGAACAGACTCGATTGTTGTCAGCACTCAAGCTGACCGTTCTCCTTGGGACTAAGGCAACCAGTTTCCAACACAAAGGGACTCAGCGAATTTTGATTTAATAGTTCAATTCGGTTATCGGGGACACGCGTGTTACTATATTTAGGTAAAGCACTTATGTGATCTAAACCGTAAATTGCTAATCCACTGTGGCCTAGCTAAGGTTTAAAATAGTCGACCGATATTTACCTTATGACAAATTTTGCGTTAGCCGAGTGCAACCCGGACCATCCTCGTGAGAATGGAATATTGCGGTATATCCTCTCTGAACGTGCGTACACCCCCCTAAGCAGTTATTTGAATATCGCTGTTCCTCGACTATTGGAATCCGACGCTGACTTGCGACTTTTCTCTACTAGAATGGAGCAGTTATTGGATACACCCGAACTCATCTATGAGTTTGACGGGTCTATACATAATGTCTTGAGGGTATGTGATTTTACAAAGTTAAAATCACAACGGACTGCGTTGGATTTATCTCAAGACTTTGGCGGTACTAGTGAATTCCTATCAACATTGTTTTCACATGTTGATTCAATAAAAGTTGATCCTTTAAGAACTAAACTGAGTAGACAGCGCTTTCCTGAAAGTCGTAATATCCACTTCCATACTGCCACTCCAGAAAAGCTCAGCTACCCAAAAAAGCAATATGATTTCATCTATTTAGGACGCGTTGAAGACTTAGAACTTGACACAGCGAGCACCGAGTCACTTTTGGGTAAACTGCGAGACTCACTTAGCTCAAATGGCGTCCTTGTCGTAAATATAAAAAACCGTGATCGAATGTCGAAATGGTTGAATACAGATAGAGACAATCTGGACCCTTTGACGCCTTATAAAGACCTATACGCTGATGAGCATTCCAATTTGTTTTCTGCCGACGAATTTTCGTGTTGTTTATCAAAATTAGATTTCGGGGGAATATTAATGGGTGGCTGCTTTTCTGCCCATCACGGTCTGCCCAACTTATTATCGCAAGACTATCTTGATAATAGCCCAACGGCGTTGAATCATTTTTATCGTATAGGGTCTATTAACAACCCAAAAATAAATGAATATCTGCTCTACAAATCATTATTAGTCGCCAACAAAAATCTATTTCACAAATCGTCTCGGATAGTAGCATTTTGTGATCTTGACAATAGCGCAGCCGAAAGATTGTATGGCAAGGATTTCTGCCATTTCCCCGGTACCAACAGACTGCCAAAATGGCGCACGATTACGAGTAAGGATCGTAGCGAATTGAAAGTTGTCAAAACTCCCATCATGCGAGCGACGGTCAAAAAACGCATGAGCCAACCAGAGCTTCTAAAACAAGATATTGCAGAGCAAAATTTTGCTGAGGGGCGGATCTTAATAGATGCTTGGCTGGAAGCAGTGTTGGCTAAAAACGCTAAATCTCTGAGTCAGCTGATACAGACGTATTTTAGGTGGCTTCAGAGTAGAGCCGATCCGATCAATAAGAAAATACTCTCAAGTGATACTTACGACCTTCTGCCCTTTAATATACTTTGTGAAAACAACAATTTTCTAGATCTAGACTGCTACCGAGCCATAGACCCAGAATGGTTGATACAAAAAGAAATTAGCCCAGAATTTATACTTTTTAGAGCCCTATTTTGGTTCGCTTTTGAGAACAAATCTCTACTAGCCGACTTTGGGGATACCTGGGGTTTTCAAACTATTGACGCTTTTATACGTCATTACCTCAATGAAGTTAGTTCAGATGAAAATTTACTCGATTTTGTACATCTAGAGGAAACGGTTCAGAGAGAGATTAGCGATCGATTCAAATCCGGATCGATACTCCACTCACTGCACGGGAGATTTACTGGTGAGATAAACGAAAAAATATCACACAATGTATGTCAGATAACTTGGGCAGATCAGCAAAATATTTTCGATAATGCTCGCACGCTCAATATTGATTGGCCGATAAAGAGCAATTTGCAAACTTTGAAACACGACTTTAGCTACGTTGATACCGAGAAATCAATTCTTAGAATTGATCCTATGCAACGTCCAGGATTGTTTAAAATAGCCGGCATTGCCTTGCTCGATAAAGAGGAAAAAACAATTTGGCAAATTAGGGACGCAAAACAACTTGCTGATCTTTCACAAATGCAAAACATCGAGTTATCAACAACAGACTCGGAAATCTTCTTTATTGCCACCAATGAAGATCCCTTCTTTCTTATAGATTTGAGTAATCAGCAGCAGTTAGAGCAGATATCTGAGATCCAGATCGAATTAGAATTGATATTTGATCCTAGCTATAACCAAGCACTGAAGAGTTTATTGGACCTAGTCGACAGTCAAGCCGAATCAATTGTTCGGCTTGGCAACAAGGGCCATGAAACTCAGGCTGATATTGATATGCTCAAAAGTCGGCTTAATCAGGCCACTAACTCTCTAATACATCAGAGCAATCAATTGAAAGAGTTCGATGAAGTCACTTTGGAGAATCAGAGGTTACGCCAGGCCTTGACACTAGCAAGACGATCTTTTCTCCAACGAGTAAAGGATCGTTTAATCCGGCTTTTTGGCTTCGTTTAGCCCCCAAAAGCCTCGATTATCACGAAACTCGAAAGGCTGAACATAAAAACCTAAAAACCTTATCGAAACACATGAAGCTTAATCTTGCTTTTTTACGCCCAGTCGATTAAACAAAGAATAGAGCGAAGACCTAGGCATGCCCATCTTTTGCGCAGCATACGTTGCATTCCTATCATTTTTCTCATACTTGTGTTCGACCAATAATTTTTCAATATCGTTCACAGCTTCTCTGTAACTCGCTCTATCCTGAGCATATTTTGAAAATATATCCATAATTTGATTTGAAGTCTTCCTCTCGTCAGAAAAAGGTATAAAGCGACGAACGTCCATAATCTGATGTTTATGTTCAGCCGCAAGTAAAATGAAGACGAATAATGATGTAGCCAAAGGGAATATTACAGCCCCGTTTATAGGCAATTTCATATTCATCATAATTATAACGATCACCACAGCAGCAACTTGAGGTAACAACGCGATACCCATATATGCGCTTTTAATTTGCGCAGAGTGGGTCTTCGCTTGGCTGTATCCGATATAAATCTGGTACAACAACATGACGATAAGCGACAATGCCATTATTTGAAACACAGAGTACAGAGGCCCTCTCTCAGCAGTTATTACATAAGAAAGAGTCCCCGCACCCGAAATTACATGGTCAGTAAACACGATTACACTCGAGGCTAAGGCTACTAAAAAGCCATAAAACTTTAGGTAGTTTCTACTCTCTATCTCACTGACTTCATTGACTGTCCAACAGATCACCAAAAGAGAGGTCAAAGAAATAACATGATAGGTTTTTAATAGAAACTCGCCATTTAAACCGTGAAAAAACTCCCAAAAAGCGAGAACCTCGCACAGATTATGTAGCGCGAAAACTACTACCATGACTAAAAAGCAAGTAGAACCTTTCACACTTTTTCTGTAAATGTAAATCAGGCCTAATTTTATAAGTAGCGCCAATAACGCTGGTAATACCAATAAACTCATATCTTTCATCCGTAAGGGCTACGAAAACTCGCCTCGTTAGCCACGGTTGCTACCCCTTTAGTACATAAAATAATCGATCCATAACGAGCTCGTGTGGAGCATATGCTTCACTGCAAACCAAGTCGTTAACCAAGTCGTTAAACTTTCTCAAATTTACCGACGAGTGTGTTTGAATTTAGCCGCAAAACCCAAACAGCGTGGTTCAAAAAGTGTAACCAAACTGTCCGACAACCAAACCTGAACCAGCAAAACATCCACCAATTCGGTCTCCAGACTTAACCTGACCGCTTTCCTTCAATTTATTGAAATTCACCGGAAACGTTGCTGTCGTAATATTGCCGAGCTTGTCCAGTGTCTTCACCATCTTAGAGGGACGCACACCTTTGAGTCTTGATAACCGCTCAAAAGGCTTCTTCCCAATTTGATGAGTGAGCATCCAATCGAACTCAGACCAACCTAATTTTAGCAACGTGTCATCAATTAGCTCGTGTTGTTTGTTAATGAATGCCCTTGTTATCTGCGGCATATGCATATGCCCTTCAATTTGCCCAGTCTTGCTTTTTGTATACCGACATTTATTGGCAAGTTCGCTGAACGAATTAACATTAAAAAGCTCAAATCCAGACGCTCTCTCATTTGAATTTGGCCCGATAATAACAGCACCTCCAGCGTCACCAACAGACAATGCTCCAATTATTGCTCGAGCTGTCTTAATATCGACACCCCTTTTTAGCACATCTACAGCCGCTCGTAAAACTCTGCTGGGAATTTCTCCTGTTATAACCAAAGCGTATCTAACCAATCCCGTTCGCACATAGGTGTCTGCGATTTGCATACCATCAATAAACCCGTAGCATGCATTGGAAATATCAAAAGCGTAACGGGCCCTCAGCCCGAGAGCATGCTGAATTACGTGTGCGGTTGCAGGTTCCGGCTGATCCCTCTCAATTCCACAAAACAAAACTAAATCAATATCTTGTCTTACTTTTTCGTCACAATCATCGATCGCTTGAATAGCAGCGGGGATGGCCAAATCAGATGGTAAAAACGATTGCGGAGCGACTCTTCTTTCTTCAATTCCCATTTTTACACTCATCCAATTGACCGGCAGGTTGTATTGCACTTCAGATTTGATCTCTTCAAACAAACTTTCCGAGTCCACAACCTGATTTGGTAAGAAAACACCTGACGAATATATCTTACTTTTTAAATTGACATCTTGTCCCATAATTCACCTTTATCTTAAATGTATTAAATTTCGACGCACCTAGATATTCAATATTAGCAATAAGAACCCGTATTACGAAAAATAGACATTTGAATAAATTCGTTAGTTTGGGTAAAAAAAGAGTGAGAGGTGGAATGAGTTCTGTCGCTTAAATGAGTAGAAAGATTTGGAATTTTAGTCGTATTGGCTGAGGGGTTGGTCAAGCTAGGGTTAAGCTAGAGACACAAGATTCTGAATGACAGCGGATTTGATCGAGATCTTCCCCCC
>JAKVBA010000038.1 GCA_022447525.1 Gammaproteobacteria bacterium | reverse complement strand
TTTATCAGCTAAAGGCTCCATTTGAGCAATCACCTTACCCCATGGGTCAACAATCATACTCTGCCCCCAAGTACGGCGATGGTTAGCGTGAACACCAACTTGGGCTGCAGCCAACACGAAGTTCTGGTTTTCGATAGCCCGAGCCCGCAACATTAGCTCCCAATGCACCAAACCGGTCTCATAGGTAAATGCTGAGGGAACCGTAACCAGATTCGCGTCTTGTTGGGCAAAGCCCCGGTAAAGCTCAGGAAAGCGCAGATCATAACAAATTGACGTCCCCAATCGAATATCATTTCCACCAATATTCAATTCTTTCACAGCTCGATTCGACAGAGAAATAGTACCTTTTTGATAGGTATCAGATTCATGGTATCGCTGCCGACCATCCTCACGTGTGACCTCTACATCGAATAAGTGTATCTTGTCATATGAATCAATGATCCCAGTTGGCGTCACAATGAGACAGCGCGAATAGGGCTTGTTTACGTCCTTGACCGTAATTGGCAAAGAGCCCGCAATAATAACCATGTGGTTTTCTGCAGCTAAATCTTTCAAGAAATTTTGAATCGGAGTTGGCTCCTCGCTAATTTCACGACTATCAGTCTCAGTAACGAGTTCAGATCGATTTGCTGGAATTTGAGCGAAATTTTCTGGCAAAACGAGCAGATCAATATCATTGGCTTCGATCAGAGAATGCTTTATGAACTCCAGATTTGAAGCCACATCAGGGCCACTGTTCATTTGCAGGCAGGCCACGTTAATAGGTCTAGACAATCGCACTATTTCAACTCATATCAAATAAAGACTGTCGCACCAACCATGAGCGGCGATTAGACGCAGGAAAATGGCTACAGCAGTGAAGATTAGCAGAGCAAATAATCGTTGTGAGGGCATTTTAACAATGTATTTTCGCTGTTCGGCGTTTATAAATTGGCTGCTACGGTCGAGTTTCGCTTTGCTCGGACTTGGCTTGCTGCTTATCAAGCGGCACACCCTCTGAATCAATTTCAACCATTTCAAAATCTTTCCACGTTCCCTTGGCCTGATAACTTACAAAACTTGCCCTTCTCATGTCATCTTTGAACAACTGCGAAGTTATAAAAACCACGGCCCCAGCCGTTGGATTTGCCAATGCACTTAACAGTGTCAGGTTACCACCCAATTCTGGTGAAATGTGGACATCCATATCAATCAATTCTTTATCTAAATCCAATTTCCCCTCCATTCGGACAAAGACCGCAGGAGTAAGTATGTAAGCGTCTTGTAAAATCGCCTTACCATTCGCGAATAAGCCACGATAACGCATGCGATCAAATTGAAGGCCACTAGCAAACAGATCTCGAAAATCGAAAACTAAACGCCGAGCAATCGCATTGAAGTTAAGTAATCCGAGTAACTTCCCGGTTCCTGGCTCAACTTGGACCAATTCCCCATCTTTAACAAACAGATCAAACCTTCCGTTCAGACGCGAATAGTCAAATTCATGCGGTGCCCCTCGCCACTCTATCAAACCGCTCAAACTACCATTACCTTTCTTAACGTAGCCATCGAAGTCCATATCAGTTAATACGCCTTCAGCCTCATCTATGGCTGTGCTAACGTTGAAAGCCGTTAAAGAGCCTTGCTCTTGATCATTGACCCAACCTCCGGTTGCTGTTGTTCTGATACCGTTATGGACTAAGGCAAATTTTTCTAAAGACCACTTATCACTCTTGGGCTCACCATAAAAATCCAAAGCACCAAGATTGCGTCCGTCCATTCTTAGGCTATCGACCGTAAGCTTTATCGCTGGGTAGTCGACAGGTCGCAGTGACTTATCTATCGGCTCTAAGGCCGGAGGATTATCTGATTCTGCACCAATGACTAACCGGCTTAAATCGAACCCGTAGTAACCAACGTCCGCTCGCGGTCTCATAGAGAGTGCGCCGGCGACATTGTCTCCGGTGATATCACCGTTCCAAATCAAACCATCCTTACTCTCCGCTCTTATTTCGAGTGCTCCAAATGGGCGACTAAGGGCAACAGCATTAGGGGTTTTCACAGAGACACTTCTCAATGCATCTAGAAAGTCCGTATTCTCAGTTGGTACGCTTGGCTCAAACGAGGCCAAATCAATAACGGACTCAAGTAGCTCGTCTACATTTAGCTCAGGATGATCGATTTTAAAATGGACACCCTCTAAATCACTGATGTCTGTACTCGGATTTTGTTTTATTTGCCCAACCTCAACGAGTGCTCTGTCGAACAGACTTGCCTGGCCTGTGTTACTTGAGCTTATATTTGAGTTCGGTTTGGCAGCCTGAAAAGTAGCTCTCAAAAGGTCATCGTACTCAAGCTGCATCCGTTGCGGCACATTCTGCCCATCAACTTTGGTACCACCTAAATCAACAAACAATCGAAATGAAGCGGTTTCATCTTGCAATTTTGCTAAAGGTTCAGGAGCAGAAACAGTCACGCCAGCCAGGTCAGACTCACCGTTGACAACGATATTAGTCCCATCAAAATCTACCGAGCCTTGCCACTCTGACTGACCAGAAAACCAAGTCATTAAATGCTCACCAACCCATGGGGTGAGAGATTCAAGGTTGGCAAGACCTGAACCGGTTAACCGCATTTTAGGCGGCGCTGTTTCTGCCGTTGTGGTTAACTTTGCACGCGCCTCACCATCCAAGAAAACAGCGCGTATGTCATCTGATGTCACTCGCTTTTCAGTAAACGAAACTACCGCTTCCAAATCTGAGAGCGGTACCCCCTCGGTCAAAAGAACCTTGCCATTACGAATGGTGGAAGTTCCATTTACTTTTACCGCGCTAACCTTATTGAGGGGCAATGAAAGTGAAACGTCAATATCAACCTGCCCCCCTTGCGGCTGCACCGGAAGAGTCTTCGGTCGATTTTCCTTTTTGATCAGCGGCCCTTGGAAAACAAAGGCCAAGCCTTTATCGAGGCTGGTGGTGGTTTTGCCACGCAACTTTAGTAGTATATCTCGTGAAAAAAGATCTTCGATGGTAAGCAAACCATTTGTAACTGGATCACCATTTAGCTTTAGCTCCTCAGGGACGACGGTGAGAAAATCGTTTTCCAATGTAAAGCTGCCTTTTCCATTTGTCACAGGCGGCCAATCATTTTTTGGCGCGTAGTCCACCGTAACCGAGTCAAAGTCAGAACTTACCCGCAAATTAGCATCACCCGATTTCATGGATTGAGAAGCTAGACGACCTCTGTAACTCACCCGCCCGTTGCTCAATTTACCCGTTTTATATGCCCCTGTTAACCAATTTCTAAACGCATCAAACTTTTTGACCTTCGGTAAGTAAGCGTAGAGACCGCTCATATTGGGAACCTTAAAGTTAGCCGATGCATCGATTTTTACTGGTCGATTTCCGCTATCGGTTTCGGCAACGATGACATTGCCATCGCTGTAGTCAAGATCTTGCAGGGAATCTACTTTAAACAATTCACCAAAACTGGAAACCTTAGTAAGACGACGCTCAAAGGTAAGGTCTACATTGAGGCTATCAATTGATAAATTGGGGTCGGTAAACTTGGCTTGATGCAAACTGACCGAAACATCACCACGTTCATCAATCTGCCAAGTGAATCTGCCACTTACCTCATTGATTGGAAAACTATTGTCATAAAAGTCATTCCAATCAAACACTGAATCAGAGGCCTCGAACGTAAAACTGCCTTTACCAGCAGATGCTCTAAGTTCGCCACTCAAATTGTTCAAGGCAGGTAAACTGTCAACTGATCTGTAGGCTACATCGGTAGCTGAGGCAGATAAAGACCAGTCTCGCAAATCTAATAACGCGCCACTGAAGTCAAAATTGACGTCATGCAATACACCCGCAAGTTGAGCATCCAAAATCCAACGGGTTTTCTCCGCCAATCCACTGAGTGATAAAAAGTCTCGAATAAGATCAATGTTTAATTGAGCTAATCTAAATTTTCCTCGGCCATCTTCCACCGTAAAAGAAAGATCACCTGGTTTTATCCATTGCTTAGCGTCCCCATCAATTAGTTCCACTTTCGCGTCCCAATCTTGGGCTGAAAGAGGATTGCCTTGGATTTCAACTTTAGCAGCTAGGGCTCCTTTGGGTGCTGAGATAGTGCCTTTAACAACTCGAATCTCATCACTTTTGTCATAAACAAAGGAAATATCAGAATACCTTTGAACAGTGCCGTCCGATTTTCTCCAACGAATCTCGCCTTGATGCCATGCGGCACTGTCCTGCTCTAGCAACCATGACAGCAATCGCTCACGATCTACGCCTCGTCCCTTGGAACCAGAAAGTGTTATTCCGGCTATCTGAAGTCTATTATTTGGTAAAGTAACGACCTCAATGCTTGGCTTTTCAATGACGAATTCAGTGAACCTCGGCCAAAATGCAAGCAAGGATAGAGGACTCACCATAACGGTGGCCTGATCAAAGGACAGTGCAGTCGCTCCCGCCAGATCGGAGGCCACTTTGAACCCTTTGATATTCAAACAAGGGATGGTTCCGACCCAATGCGTCTCGAGGGCATCAATTTGAACTGGTCGATCAAATAGACTGGTTAACTTTTCTTCAACAGTTGCTTTGTACCTTTCAGAATAAGAAAAAGTCAGCGCAATACCCACCCAACATAAGCAGTAGAGTAACAATAGGCCAAAGGTGATTTTAAAAAGTCGTTTCAAAGTTTTCTATCAATAGTTTCTGATACTAAGCCAACACAATTTCATAGTCTTGTTGAAGAAAATGACTATCAGCTTGTAGGCTAATTGGTCGATCAATAAATTCTTGAAGATCAGCCAGACTGCTAGCCTCTTCGTCGAGAAGCAAGTCAACAACGTCTGGTGAAGCCACGATAGTATAGGCTTGGGCTTTAAATTGTCGGTCTTCGCGCAATACTTCGCGTAATATTTCGTAACATACGGTCTGCACGGTCTTTACCATACCGCGCCCATTACAAGTTGGGCAGGTTTCACAAAGCGTATGCTCAAGGCTTTCTCTGGTGCGCTTTCGCGTTATTTCGACTAATCCCAGCGGGGAAATGTCGGTAACGTTGATCTTTACACGATCTTTGGTGATTGCAGTCTCGAGAGCAGCCAAGACTTGTTTTTTATGTTTTCGACTTTGCATGTCGATAAAATCAACAATAATGATGCCGCCCAAATTACGCAAGCGCATTTGATGCGCTATTTCTCCGGCAGCTTCAAGATTTGTTTTAAATAAGGTGTCTTCCAGATTACGTCTGCCGACATAGCTGCCAGTATTCACGTCAATGGTGGTCATGGCTTCAGTCTGATCAATAACCATGTCTCCACCAGACTTGAGCATAACTTTGCGACTCATGGCGTTTTCAATCTCATCTTCGACCGAATAGAGACCAAAAAGTGGCTGTTCTCCGGGGTAGTATTCTAGTAGCGATACCGCTTCAGGAATAAGCTCTTTAGCAAACTCATGCGCTTTCTCACAAGTTTCCTTTGAATCTATTCGAATCTTTTCAACATTTTCGTGAACCAGATCTCTGAGGGTTCTCAACGCCAGTGGCACGTCCTCATGCACAAGACTGGCTGGCGCGGCGGTTTTCATCGATACGGACACAAAATCCCAAAGACGCTGCTGAAATAGCATATCGTGTTCGATATCTTCCTTGCTTGCCGATTCTGCTAGGGTGCGAATAATAAAGCCGCCGGGGAGAGATTGGTTATCGATACAGTTCTGCACTATCGATCGCAAACGTTCGCGCTCTTGTTCGCTCTCTATTTTCTGCGATATCCCTATCATGTCGCCCTTGGGTAGATAAACGAGATTACGCGAGGGGATGCTGAGTTCAGTGGTGAGTCTTGCTCCCTTGGAGCCAATAGGGTCCTTCAATGCTTGCACAAACACCGACTCACCCTCATGCACTAAATCTTGAATAGGCGGCACTTCTTTGTGTTGTTCAGAGGCAAAAGCTGGATCAGTTCGAGCAATATCCGCAGCATGCAAAAAACCATTTTTGTCTAAGCCAATATCGACAAAGGCAGCCTGCATACCGGGCAGGACTCTCACCACCTTACCTTTGTAGATATTTCCGACAATTCCCCTAGATAACGTTCGCTCCAAGTGCAACTCTTGAACCACACCGTTTTCAATCACGGCTACCCTAGTTTCCCTTGGGGTAACGTTAATTAAGATTTCTTCTTTGCTCGCCATGTTATCGCTATCATTAGATTGGAGACCAAAATGGTCGACCTCAGAATGCTTGCGAATTCCGCCTTGAAATTACAACCAATTGAGACCAACTTCAGCCAAAAGTTGATTAACTTCGCGCAAAGGTAAACCAACAACATTGCTATAACTACCATTGATTTGCTTAACCCAAGCTGAAGCAAAGCCTTGAATCGCATAGGCTCCGGCCTTGTCACTTGGTTCGCCGGTAGACCAATAACGGGTCATTTGATCGTCTGTAATCCGACCAAATTCGACATCAGTACTACTTAATCTTATTTGGTTCTTACCCTTATTTAATAAACACACGGCAGTCATCACTTGGTGTTTATTGCCACTCAGTGCCTGCCAAATGCGACGAGCGTGTTTTTCATCGTTGGGTTTACTAAATACTCTTTCACCTTGGACGACTATTGTGTCCGCTGCTAATATCGCTACGTTTTCATCAGATATTTGGGCGCAGATCTTCTGAGCCTTTTCTCTAGCCAAACGAATTACGAAGTCTTCGGCGAGCTCGTCTTCAATTCTTGACTCATCGATATCGGCAACACAAATATCGAAATCGACACCCATCGCAGTCAATAGCTCACGTCGTCGCGGTGAGGCGGATGCCAAAACCAGACGCCTAGTAGACATTACATCTTTAGGATTCAACATTGTTAGTCACCTCGGTGATAGGGCAGGTTAGCATTAATGCTCCAGGCTCGATACAACTGCTCAGCCAGCATCACCCTTACAACAGGGTGCGCAAAAGTCATTGCTGACAGTGACCATTTCGTCTGGGCTTTTGCTAAAAAGTTTGGATCGATACCCTCGGGACCACCGATTAGGATGGCAACATCTTGGCTATCGTCAATCCAGGATTGTAAATTTCTCGCCAGATCTTCAGTAGTAATATGTTTTCCCTTTCTATCCAGAGCGATTGTTAACGCACCTTTTGGTACAGCATCTTGCAAAGCCTGGGCTTCGTCCCGCAAAATTCGTACCGTATCAGCATTTTTACCACGTTTCTTTGCCTGAATTTCGATCAAGTCTATCTGACATAAGCTTGGCATTCGTTGGGCATACTCGCGATAGCCAGTTTCTACCCACTGAGGCATTTTCGTTCCAACAGCTAATAATTTAATTCGCATGATCGAATGGACTTAAAAGCTACGCAACTTGAAACCTTACTGATCTCTCTCTTCTCGGTGTTGCTCAACCATTTTACGCACGTCCTCATCCCATAATTTCTCGAGATCATAGTAAACACGAACTTCGGGCCTCATAACGTGAAGAACAACGTCACCAAAATCGACCAACACCCATTCGCCAACATCAGATCCATCTTCATTCAAAGGTTTTACTCCCTGTGATCTCAATTGATCTGACGCTGAGCGAGCTAAAGCTTTAACATGAGTATCTGATGTGCCACTAACCACGATCATAAAATCAGCAAAATCGGATATTTCCGCTATGTCCAATACTTTAATGTCTTGGCCTTTGACGTTTTCAAGAGCTTCAACAACTTGGTTTTTAATTTGATCAGAATTCATAGATTCATCCACTGCAGAGCGTTCGGCTCTAGTATACAGGTTTGTTTGTTCATCGGTGCTACCGACCACAGACTGATAAAGCCTGTTTTCTCTTATATAGTCTTTCACTCTTGCCGACAGATACATATGACTCAGTGGTGTCTCAGATCCACAGTTCAATTCCTTACGCAACTGAGTTGAAGAGATCGCAAACTCACTGCCTTCATACAGCCAGATAGCACCATTAGCGTGTTTTTCTAAGTCGGCGGGCGACTCTACCAAACGCGATCGCAAATCGCTAGGCACTTTCGTCGAATAACCGGGTCGATTCAACACTATCCAGTTCACTGACGCCATTAATTTCTTATATTGACGCCAAGAATATAAGTTCTGCAAGCTATCACCACCAATAATGACAACGAGACCTTGATCTGGAAAGCGGTGCTTGAAGGCTTCAACTGTATCTATCGTATAAGACTTGGTTGCACGCTTAATTTCCGTATCGTCGGCCTGATAAAGTGAGTTATCGCTCAACTCGAGTTTCAACATTTCAAATCGGTGAGAAATGTCAGCCGTCACCTGATTTTTGTGCGGCGGCCTCGCGCTCAGTACCCAGTAAACCTTGTCAAATGTAACCTCATCACAAAGTTGATCGATCGCTTTGCGGTGGCCAAGATGCACCGGATCAAACGTGCCACCGAAGATACCAATCATGAGCTTTTTATCTCTTTGAAGCTTTTGGACATTAAGCTTTTGAAGATTGAACTATCGATCATTGGCGAATATGACCATCTCCATAAACCACGTATTTTTGTGAGGTTAGACCTTGTAGACCCACTGGCCCGCGCGCATGCAGCTTATCTGTACTGATACCAATCTCAGCGCCCAAACCATACTCAAAACCATCAGCGAAACGAGTCGAAGCATTTACCATCACAGAACTTGAATCCACTTGCTGAATGAACCGACGACTGCTTGTGTAGTTCTCAGTAACGATACTTTCAGTGTGTGCCGAACTGTAACGTGCTATGTGTTCTATAGCCTCATCGATGCTTGTCACCACTTTGATCGATAAAATTGGTGCCAAATATTCTGTTTGCCAATCCTCTTCTGTGGCTACGTTCATAGTCACAATTCGTCTTGTTCTAGCACATCCTCGCAATTCAACGCCTCTAGCAAGGTATTCTTGGCACAACGGCGGCAAAAACTCCGAAGCTCGATCCTCGTGAACCAAAAGAGTCTCCATGGCATTGCAAACACCGTAGCGATGAGTCTTGGCGTTAACTGCGATGGCCATGCCTTTGGTAAAATCAGCTTCGTTATCTAAATAAACATGACAAATTCCATCTAGATGTTTAATAACGGGGACAGATGCGTCGCGACTGATTCTTTCAATTAAGCCTTTTCCGCCTCTTGGAACGATGACGTCAACATAATCTGGCATCGTTATCAACTCACCAACAGCGGTCCGATCGGTGGTACCAACCACCTGCACTGCATGCTCAGGTAACCCAGTTTTTGCTAAGGCCGATGCTATACAAGTAGCTATGGCTTTGTTCGAATAGATCGCTTCGGACCCACCGCGTAATATCGTTGCATTACCTGACTTCAAACACAAAATAGCGGCGTCAACGGTAACGTTAGGTCGGGATTCGTACACAATTCCGATCACACCAAGCGGAACGCGCATCTTCCCGACTTGTATACCACTGGGTAAGTAACTCATATCGGCAACCTCACCAATTGGGTCTGCCAATGCCGCCACCTGGCGACAACCCTCAGCCATAGCCGCAACACCGCCCTCAGTTATAGCCAAACGATCGAGCAATGCTGCATCCAAACCTTTATCTTTACCTGCCTCTAAATCTTTCTTATTGTCATCAATTAATTTAGTAACATTAGCTTCCAGCTCATCAGCAATAGCCAGTATTGCAGCGTCTTTATCGGCCCTAGTGGCCATGGCCATACCTCGAGATGCAAATCTCGCTTGCTGACCTAAGGTTTGCATTAGTATTTTTACTTCTTGGGTATTCACTTTCTTCTCTTACTTCGGACTCATGTAAAACTCAATTCGCCAAACTGCAGACCGGCACTGAACACAGTCGCGCACACAGTTGCTCTATTTGATACCAGATGTCGCCCACCTCTTGGTATCGTTGCCCCTTTACGGTTTGGTCGAGTCTAGCCGCCTGCTCAAGTATCTCAGAAGCCACTTGAGGAGTCAGTCGGTTGAGTGCTGCGCCAATAATTGGTTCTCGTTTCTTCCAAACTCTGTACTCTTTATACAATTGCGAACGCTGATGCCCCATGCTTAGTGCAGCGGCAATAGCGGCTACAATTCTCACCTCTTTGACCAACGACCAAACCAGAATAACAGGTTCAACTCCCTCGCTTTGCAGGCGAGCTTTAATTCGTGACACACGATTGAAATCTCCAAGCAATGCAGCGTCGGTTAGTGCGTAGACATCAAACCTAGCCTGATCAGCCAAGCTCCGCTCGATTAGGTTCAAGGTTACCGAACCGTCGGGCGCCAGCACCTGAAGCTTGTCGATCTCCTGCGCCGCAGCCAATAAGTTCCCCTCTGTTTGGTCGGATAAGAGCTCAGCAACACCGCTTTCTACGCGTAATGCTCTACTTTGAAAGCGCTGCTTAATCCACCTTAGAAACTGCTGTGCAGGTATTTCATAAGCATCAATCACCCAAGCTATTGCTTCCAATGTTTTAAACCATTTGGCCGATCTTTGTCGTTTATCAAGCAGGGGCATGATGATGATTAGTACATCATTATCGGGGAGATTATTACAATATTCGGTGACCGCCTTTGTGCCAGCGGTACCCAGGCTCTTTGGCACCCTCAACTCTAAGATTCGCTGCTCAGCAAACAAAGACATGGCTTGACCGGCTCCGGTTAAAGTAGACCAATTGAAGCCTGTCTCTACTTGATACTTGATGCGCTCGGAAAAACCCTTCTCTTTAAGCTGTTGGCGACACTCATCAAGCGCCTCTTCTATCAAAAGAGGCTCACTACCATTGAGCAGTATGATTTTCGGAAGCGTCGAAGATTCGCACGATTTAAGACGCTTCCCTAAATCTTCAATGGCTACTTTCATACTAGCACAGCGTGACGACTCGTTACTCGCTTGATTCGCTTGCGGCTTTGTTTTCGACAGCGCTTGGATCGAAATCCGTTATGGATGACAAGCGACGTATCAATTTAAGCACCGCCTCTTCTTCCATGTCTTCAATTAAGTCCGCTTCTTCAGATTCAGCCTCTACCACAGCATCTGGATCAAAATTATATCGTCGAGATTCTCTGATCATCTTACTTGGTCGAATGGCATTACCAGCTGTATCTTTCAATATGTAGTTCACGCGTAGATTGATATTGTAACTATTTGCTTTACCGCGCTCATCTAAGGTGCCTACTTTTCGGTCTGATTTAACACTTGTTACCTCAAGCAGCACATCGGCAGCACTTTCTTCCACTAAATTTGCACCTAAATTAGTCAACCGCTTCTCGAGCAAATCTTTAAATGATCCTTCAGGAGCATTTAAAGCCATATTTTTAAGACCCTCAGATAAGGGAATATTGCCGCGTAAATGATAGCCACACGAAGTCAAACCAAGCGCCAAGACCGCAATCAATACTAGTTTGGAAAAATGTGAGACCGCAAATGTTTTAGTAAACAAACCTGACAACATAGTAGTACCTTTATTCTGTTTTAATTATT
This sequence comes from Gammaproteobacteria bacterium, assembly GCA_022447525.1. Taxonomy (GTDB): domain Bacteria; phylum Pseudomonadota; class Gammaproteobacteria; order Arenicellales; family Arenicellaceae; genus Arenicella. Next base: position 32,222 of record JAKVBA010000038.1, on the reverse strand, counting down.
CTTACTGCGTCAATTCTAGCTCAAGGGAATAGCGCTTGTATTAATTCGCAACAATATTCACCAACTTATTTGGCACCACGATCACTTTTCTAACCGTAACACCCTCTAAGAACCGCCTTACATTCTCATCCTCTTGAGCAGCAGCTTCGATTTCGTCTTTACTTGCCGATGCTGGAAAATCGAGTTTCGCTCGTAGTTTTCCATTCACCTGAACAACGTAAGTAATTTCATCTTTCACCAACGCCGACTCATCTACCGAGAGCCAACCGCTGTCGGACAAGCTATCAATGCTCCCATATTGAAGCCAGAGATGCTCGCATAAATGAGGCGTAACAGGTGCCAAAATTTTTACGAGAGCGTGACAAGCCTCAGCAATCACTGATGAACCGGCTTCGCCGCAGGCGGTCAGATCTGCTTTTTCAATTGCGTTGGTTAATTCCATTGCAGCCGCAACAACTGTATTAAACTGCTGACGTTCGTAATCAAAAATAGCGCGCTGAATGATGGTATGTACCTGTAAGCGTAGAGCTTTGGCTTCTCGCGTACCATTTTCAAGGTTGGCTAGTGGCTTTAATCGAGTCTCGGTTAATACCGCATTATACTTATCAAATAAGGCCCAAACACGCCTTAAGAAACGTGACCCTCCAGCGATCGCATCATCGTTCCATTCAAGTGATTGTTCCGGCGGCGCAGCGAACATGGTGAACAATCTAACCGTGTCAGCGCCGTACTTATCGATCATGCTTTGTGGATCAACACCATTGTTCTTCGACTTAGACATTTTTTCGATTGGACCAATTTCAACTGGCTGATCATCACTGATCAATTTAGCCGAAATCACCTTACCTTTCTCGTCCTCAATGAGATTTACTTCGGTGGGGAAGAAGTATTCTTTTTTACCTGCTTCATCCAAACGAAAGTAGGTTTCCTTAGTAACCATGCCTTGAGTAAGTAAGTTTTTAAAAGGTTCATCAGAATTGATCAGTCCGACGTCGCGCATCAGCTTATGGAAGAAACGTGCGTACAGCAGATGCATAACAGCATGCTCTATACCACCAATATATTGATCAACCGGCAACCAATGATCGGCGCGCGCGTCTAGCATAGCCGTATCCAAACCCGGACAACAGTATCTTGCGTAGTACCATGAGCTCTCAAAAAATGTATCAAAAGTATCGGTCTCTCTTGTCGCGGGCTCACCAGTAATAGGGTGTACTGTATCAATGAATGATGGCATCTTCTTTATAGGCGAGCCAACTCCATCCATGACCACATCGGTAGGCAGCTCTACGGGGAATTCTCGAGCTGGTATAGCATTACCGTCGGCATCATATATAAAGGGTATTGGGCAGCCCCAGTATCGTTGTCTGGAAACACCCCAATCACGTAAGCGATAGTTTATTTGTTCTTTACCTTTACCATTTTCACTGAGCCATTGAGTGATTGCGACCTTTGCTTGTTCTGAGCCTTGACCATCAAACTCACCCGAATTCTTCAATAAACCATATTCTGTGTAAGCCGCTTTACTGATATCTAGGTTCCCATCTATGGGATGAATCACCGGTTTAATATCAATGGCGTATTTTGACGCAAATTCGTAATCGCGTTGATCGTGGGCGGGTACGGCCATCACCGCACCGGTACCATAACTCATTAGTACAAAGTTCGCACACCACACCGATATTTTTTCTCCACTAATGGGATGCACCGCTTTGATACCTAAATCAATACCGAGCTTTTCCATAGTTTCCATATCAGCTTCGGCAGTAGAACTTTGAGCGCATTGCTTTCGAAATGAGGCTATGGCTTCGTTATCTTCAGAGGCTTTTATAGCTAAAGGATGATCGGCTGCCACCGCCAAATAGGTCACCCCAAAAATAGTATCTGGTCGAGTAGTAAAAACGCGCAGCGCTTGCTCACCTTCGATGTCAAATACCACTTCGGCCCCAACGGATTTACCAATCCAGTTTCGCTGCATGGTTTTGACCGAATCTGGCCAACCATCGAGATCATCTAAACTAGTCAATAACTCTTCAGCATACGCAGTGATCTTAATAAACCATTGAGGTATCTTTTTTTTCTCAACCAAAGCACCAGAACGCCATCCTCGACCATCAACTACCTGTTCATTTGCGAGTACTGTTTGATCAACTGGATCCCAATTAACCTCAGATTCTTTCTTATAAACGAGCCCACGCTCGTAAAGCTTGGTAAAGAACCACTGTTCCCAGCGATAATAATCTGGTTTACACGTAGCAAACTCTCGGCTCCAGTCGTAACTAAAACCTAATCGCTTTAATTGACCACGCATGTTTTCGATATTGTCATCGGTCCAAGGAGCTGGCGCAGTTTTGTTGGCAATTGCGGCGTTCTCAGCAGGTAGACCGAATGCATCCCAACCCATTGGATGTAATACGTTTTTACCCAGCAAACGCTGATAGCGACTGATTACATCTCCAATGGTGTAATTGCGCACATGTCCCATGTGCAGCTTACCTGATGGATAAGGAAACATCTCTAAACAGTAAAATTTTTCTTTGTCGCTATCCTCAGAGACGTTGAAAGCATTGCTGTCTTCCCACATTCGCTGAACTTGGGATTCTATTTCAGATGGTTTGTATTCGTTTTGCATGATTGATAAACCAAGCGGTGGTTGCTTCGTATAATTGATGGGTAATTTTAATTGCTAGCTTTGTCTAACCTTGTGCATGCTGCAATGCACCGGCAGTTTGATATATGGTTCTAAGCATTGAGTGCAAACCATTGCTGCGGGTTGGACTTAAATGATCGGTAAAACCTATATCTTTAATAAAATCAGGCTTTGCGTTCAATATGTCAGACGGCTTTTGTCCCGAATAAACCCTGAGTACAATTGCCACCAAACCAGACACGATAGCCGCGTCACTTATCCCATCAATTTTCATGACCTGGTTTTCCAACCGCATATTCAGCCATACTTGTGACTGACAACCTTGGATCTTATTATCATCAGTTTTCCACTCACTCGGAAACTCAGGCAGTTGTTTGCCTAGATCGATGACATGTTCATAGCGCGACATCCAATCGTCGAAAATCTCAAACTCGTCAACTAGTTCTGACTGGATTTGTTCAATACTGCTCATACTTAACTCTCTGTGCGCCAGCTTAACTCTCTATTCGCCAGACAGTGCCTTCAGGACCGTCCTCAAGAACCACATTTTTACGGGCTAAAATTTCTCTGATCTCATCGGCTCGAGCCCAATCTTTATTAGCCTTAGCCTCAGCTCTTTGTGCAATCAAGCCTTCAATTTCAGATACATCAGAATCGTCACTGTCACCGGCAAACCAAGCTTCTGGATCGTTCTGTAATAGGCCCAACCAATAACCGCTTTGCAACAATGCTGCTTTGATCTTTATCTTTTGATCATCTGAGTCAGACGTATTAGCAAGTTTCGCTAATGCAAACAATTCAGCTAAAGCCTTAGGTGTATTCAAATCATCCGACATTGCTGCATCAAAGGCTGCTGGTATTTGATTACCAATATCGTTGGGCACTTCTAGATGAGCCATCTTTCTCAATGCTCCGTATAAACGCTCAAGACTACTCTTGGCTTGCTGAACCGCGTCATCACTCCAGTCCAAAGGCGCACGGTAGTGAGCCGATAGTAAGACGTACCGAATAACCTCTCCGGGTAACTCTTTAGCCAAATCCTTTAAAAGCAAAACATTACCAAGAGACTTTGACATTTTCTCTTGATTCATATTGATCAGGCCATTATGCATCCAATAATTGACGTACTTTTTACCATGAGAACAGGTAGACTGAGCGCGTTCATTCTCATGGTGTGGAAAAACGAGATCATTGCCACCACCATGGATATCGATCGATTCACCTAAGTGCTTAGCTGCCATTGCAGTACACTCGATATGCCAACCAGGTCGACCGCGCCCCCACGGACTATCCCAGCCAGGCTGATCATCCTCCGAAGGCTTCCAGAGCACAAAATCCCCTGGATCTTTTTTGTAAGCCGCCACATCGACTCTAGCACCAGCAAGTAACTCTTCGGGGTCGCGTTTCGAGAGTTCTCCATAGCCCTCGTATGAACCAACGCTAAATAAAACGTGTCCATCAGCCGCATAGGCGTGACCGCCGTCAATCAAAGACTGAATTTGATCATGGATATCAGTAACATGCTCAGTCACTTTAGGTTCAACATCGGTGGGAAGCACGCCCAGTACGTCTAAGTCGTCGTGGTAGGCCTGTGTAAATTTTTCCGAAATGACCGAAATATCAACGCCTTGTTCTGCCGCCGCTGCATTAATCTTGTCGTCAATGTCGGTAATGTTTCGTGCATAAGTTACTTTGGGGTATTTGGCACGAAGTACTCTAGCTAAAACATCAAACACCACTGGCGGTCGAAAATTGCCGATATGACAATAGTTGTATACCGTGGGGCCACAAACATACATTGTCACGTGCTCAGGATTGATCGGCTCGAACTCGGATTTAGTTTTGGTTTCGGTGTTATATAACTTCACGATTACTCAAGAAATACAGTTTAAACGCGCGATTGTATCAAGGTTTTTGCGGGTTTACGCCCCTTGAGCGAGGATTTATCAGCTTAAACTTAAGAAGCATCGCTCTGGGTGAAAAAATCAGTGATCATACGGCAAAATCAACTGTAGTTTTGCGCTTCACGCAATCAATGATAGATTCTACGATGTGATACCCGAGTGCTGTGATTCCGATTATTTCACTTACCGCTATGGATCTAACCGAACTAGAGAAACACCACAGACACACAGGTTGAGAACTGACCCAATGCGGATTTGGTTAGATGGATTAATACGACAAAACAAAATAGTGCCACACCACAACAGGAGAGAAAATGAGATCTATTTGGGCTAAAACTTATTCTGCTAACAATCAGTTTACTAAACTACTTTTCGGCATTTTATTATTGCTGTCGATGAACTCCGTAAGTGCCGATGGCCTGCGCACAGCCGCCCCAAAAGACGCACATGTATATTTCATCGACTTACAAGATGGCGATACAGTTAAGTCACCATTACTGGTAAGATTCGGCTTAAGCGGCATGGGTGTGGCTCCGGCAGGAGTAGAGCAAAAGCACACCGGTCACCACCATCTCCTACTAAATTTAGAAGACATGCCCGATATGGAAATACCGCTACCAAGCACTGAAAATATAGTTCATTTCGGTAAGGGTCAAACCGAGACAACTATTGAGCTTACTGAGGGAACCCACACTCTACAACTTTTACTCGGCAATCACTATCACGTGCCTCACAACCCACCAGTGATGTCTGACAAAATCACAATCATCATAAAATAATAAAAAAGGCCGTCACTAAGACGGCCTTTTTTATTATTTTAATCCGCTTGTTAACGCCCAAGGGCCCCGGAGAAATAGTTACGCTCTCGTTTGAACAATAGCCGCAGGCAAAGTAGTGTCATGACAAGGAAGATAAAAACCATCCACTCAGGCATGCTAAAACCAAGAGCAGTCCACTGTACTTCAGCGCACTCGCCACTGCCTTGCAATACCGTGCTAATGACTTCCTGCAGAGGAAAAACATCCAACATAAATGCAAGATCAGGACCACATTCAGGTACTTGATCTTCAGGCAGATGTTGCAGCCAAACTTGACGGCCGGCGATGGCCAAACCGAGCATTGAAAAAACAGAGGCACCAAAAGCGATAACTTTAGACCACACTTTAGCGGGATTGAACATGAGGCCAAAAAAACAGCACAATGCTACGCCAAGTAGAGCCGCGCGCTGAAAGATGCAAAGAGGGCAGGGCGCTAGACCCATGTGTTTTTCAAAATAGAAATACGCTACCGCAACGAGAGTCAAACTGCCCAGGAAGCCTAACCAATACCAGCCTTTCGCAATCAATTTATTCTCCGGCTCTTTGGCCTATGTTTTTATATTTGTGACCCAATTTTTTTAGTATACACCAAGAATGCTAAATAGGACGGTTTAGGCGCTGTTCACCATTTAGTTGCCATAAGTTATCAGCTGAGCTTGCGCGAGGTCACTAAAACAACAGTAGAAAAACAGAGGTTTTAAGGATATGTCTTCATTACCCGGTTGGCTGCGATCGATTTTGCCAGAGCGCAAGAAACAAAAATATTGCCGCACTTGTATCGGCCACAGCGATTAAGCCGAACGCCCAGCTTTCAAAACTTGCGGCGAGGGCTACGACCGATCCCATCAGCATGATAATAAAACACAGGTAGGCCAGACTTCTTTTTTGTTGATTTAATCCGTAGCCAAAGGCGAGATACACCGCACCAATAGCCAGTAATGCAATGGTTGATAAGCCTGCGGGGCCGGTGAAAATAGCTAGCCAGTGAAGCACGCCTGAAACGGCGATAGCGATTCCTGACCATGACATTAGTTTACTGTTATTCATTATGATTCTCCTGTTGCCAATGCAGATATTGTGTCCACCAAACACGCAATAAAATTAGTGTCGCTGTCACATAGCATGCCAGCTTAGCCCCCGGGAAATGTGTCGTTAACCTTGTCTCGGAGGAAACAGCATGCAAGATCACATACAGCGCCGGGAAGTAGGTCAGGGGCTGTGTCTTCATGCCTCTCTCGGATGCTACACAAAATCAATGTGCTTATTAAAAGGCATTTCTCTCATACGTTTTCCGGTAGCCGCAAAAATAGCATTTGCGAGTGCTGGAGCGGCTGGCGGTAAACCTGGCTCACCGATACCTCTAATTTTTTCTGCGTTCTCTAAACCCTTCACCACAATATTGGGCGTTTGATATAAACGCATACCTTGGTAAGTGTGGTAATTCGTTTGCTGTGGCTTATAATTTTCGTAAGTGAGCTCAGAGTTAATCGCATGGCCTAAGCCATAAATTACTGCGCCATAGACCTGCGCCTCAAAATTTATCGGATCCAATACCTTACCGACATCGGCAACGACAAAAACGTTATCTATACGAATACCATCGTCAGTCATTGTCACATCAATCACCTCGGCAACAGGCACACCAAACGATCTAACAAACGCCACCCCGCGGCCTCTCCCCTGCTCGGGATTAGCTCCGCTCCACGCCGAAATTTGGGCAACTTCCTCTAGCACTTTGCGTGACACCTCATCGTTGCATAAGCGGATCCGCTCAGCAATTGGGTCCGCGCCTGCTTGGCTGACCAACTCGTCAATGAAACACTCATGAAAAAAGCCATTTTGAGATGCAGCCACAGACCTCCAAGAACTAATTGGCACCATCTCCGGAGCTTTATAACCAGTGACTTGATAGTGATTAAATGCAAAAGGTTGATCATCAGCACCGGTGGTTAGCATGGCATCTGGACCCGCGGCTGGTAAACCTAGTCGCCCCATTTGAGAACCCATTAAAGAGGCCGAAACTAAATCCAATTTAAGGGCATCAATTTGTTTACCGCTGACCTTGCCTTTAGCCTTGGCTAACGCCATTGGTCGAGGATAATCGTGTGCCATATCTTCTTCGCGCGACCACGTCATTTTGACAGGCGTACCCTTCATTGCCTGAGCTATCTCGACCGCCTGCAAAACGTAAGTATCCTCTAAGCGACGACCAAAACTACCACCCATTGGTTCGACATGCAGACGAATTTCCGTTTTGTCTCGTCCAGTTGCTGCTGCAACATGATCTTCGATAAATCGAGGTATTTGTGTTCCAGTCCAAATATCAATTGCCTCGTCTGTCACCAAAACCACCGCATTCATTGGCTCTAATGGAGCGTGCGCAAGATGGGGGGCTCGATATTCTGCTTCCAATACTTCTCCAGACTCAAACGCGACATCAACATCACCATCAGATTTACGCTGAACATTTTGAAACTCGGGCTTGGCATGATCTTCTAGGACACGCCACATTTCAGCCGAGCTCGATGGAAAAGAGCCGTTGTTCCAAACAATATCAATAGCATTCGCCGCCTGAAACGCTAACCATGTATTGGTCGCGATCACTGCAACTCCGCTTTGAATAGATACAACCTTTTCAACCCCTAACATCTGCTCGGCTTTACTCGCGTCATAACTAGCGACGCCTGCACCCATTGCGGGATTAGCTCTTACCGTGGCAAAAAGCATTCCCTTCATGCGCTTGTCGATACCGTATTGCTCCGTACCAGTGGACTTGGGTGTGATATCGACTCTTTGCATATTTTTGCCCAGATATCGCCATTGCTTCTCGTCACGCAGAGTGACGTCTTGCACAGGCTCAATACTGGCGGCGGCCGAGGCTAGTTCTGTGTAAGGAACACGCCGCCCATCAGCGAGCACCACACTGCCATTTTCGGTCTTTAACGAGGCCACATCAGCACCAAATTTATTGGCGGCAGCCAGCTTTAACGTCTCCCTTGCAACAGCGCCTGCATAACGCAGGCGCACAAACATATCAGGCACAGTAGATGAACCACCAGTAATTTGCATGCCAGTGAGCTTGCCAACGATTTCACCCAAGCCAGGAGCACCCTCATCGATTACCACGCCGTTGTAATAAGCCGCATCGGGCTTGCCGGGCGTCTGTTGCACGGTCAAGGGGTCAACGTCTAGCTCCTCGGCAAGTAGATACATCTGCATTGAATAAGAGCCTTGACCTTTGTCCGCCCTGGGCGTAATTAAGGTCACACCATCTGAAGTAATTTTAATAAAAGGCGTCAGCGCGACCTCACCATTCTTTAGATCCGCTAACAAAGGATTTTTGATGGGAGTTTTAAAGTTATACACTCCAAAAGCGGCGCCACCGGCTATGGCGGCAGATCCAACAAGAAAACCGCGGCGAGTAATTGTTTTCAACTTACCCATGGCTATGCCTCCGTGATATTTTTGACTGCTCTTCTTATGGCCTCGCGGATACGAGGATAACTGCCGCATCGACATAAATTACCGCTCATAGCTTTATCTATATCTTCATCGCTGGGATTTGGATTCATTTTCAACATCGAAGCAGCCTGCATAATTTGTCCGGACTGACAGTAACCGCATTGCGCTACTTGATCGTCTATCCAGGCCTGCTGGACAGGATGGGGTTCATCTGGAGTGCCGATTCCTTCAATCGTGGTAACTGAACTAGTTCCAATAGCTCCTACGGGTATCTGACAAGATCTGACCGCCATCCCATTTAAATGCACAGTACAAGCGCCGCACTGGGCTATCCCGCAACCGTACTTTGTTCCAGACAACCCAAGTTCATCACGCAACACCCATAATAAAGGCATTTCATTAGGGACTTCGACCTCGCGCTCTTCCCCGTTTATGTTCAGCTTCATGAGTTCCTCCGAAAGATTGTGCGATGAATAGTTAATTATCTAAACAGAAATTAAAAACAGAATATTGATTCGCTTTTAGCCGACTATAGAGTAAAATTCAAATTCAGGTCAAGCTTTTACAAAGTTTGAAAAGAGAAAAACGATGAAGAAAAGCCATTGGGTATCGGACTTACATTGGGTGCGACAAACGAGTCAGTCGAGGTCTCAGGCTACCCAAGAAAAAATATTTGACTCAGCTGAGAAACTATTTGCTACCAGAGGAATAGGCGATTCTTCAATGTCGGACATCGCCAAAGGAGCCAATCTGTCAATTGGTGGCTTGTATCATCATTTCAAGGACAAGCACACATTGATCCTAGCGCTGTATCAGCGAATATACGAGGACATTCACGCTCTTATTGAGCTTTGCTGCCAAAAGGAGCGATGGCAAGGTGCTAAAATTGCTGAGATCATCAGGGGCGTTTTAGAAGTCTCTTTTGCACTGAATGAAGAAATCCCTTGGCGGCATAAAGCGAAAATCGCGATTTGTGAGTACAGCCCAGAGTTAAAGTCGCAGCATGAGCTGGTATACCAGACTCTCCATAAACATTTAATGGAAATGATGGGTGAACGAATCGACGAGGTGGCTCACAGCAATCCCGCTGTGGCTTTACCGTACACTTTAGACTTGCTGTTTGCCGTAATTGAAATGCACTACTCAGAGTCTTTTACAATACATTCGGCCGACTGCACAAACAGTACTGTGATTGAAGAGACGCTGACTAATTTATCTAGCTATCTGGGTCTAGAATAAGTCCCCTCAGGGAAATTATATCTGGCAGAAACTACACCGGCCATTCGACGACGTGATCTTCGTAATCGTCTTCCTCTACCTCGCGTTGGAACACCACTCTACCTTGAACCGATCTATTTTTATCGTGAATGGTATTTTTATCTTTTGTGATCAAGTGGTGCCACTCTGGCAGACTTTCGCCCTGCAGCAACAGCCTATATGAACAAGTTGGAGGGGCAAACTCAGCGGCTTGCTCCACATTGCCAGCGTCCATTGTCACACAACTGGGAACAATATCACTGCGATTATCGTAGTCTTGACAAAGGCAGGTATTATCATTGAGTAAATCACAGGCAATATTGGTGAATACGAGCTGCTCTGTTTCATCATCTTGCAATTGGGTCAAACAGCATTTAGCGCATCCATCACAAATCGACTCCCATTCTTCATGAGTCATTTCGAATAGCGTTTTACTCTCCCAAAAGCGCTCATCATCAACTTTGTCATTCATATAACATTATTCTCCAAGCTCTACTGCCTCAAGTCTCTCAATCCACAATTTCGCTTTTTCTTGTTTATTAAGCGCGGCATGTGCGGGACTTGTTGATGGTAAGTCGACCCAGCTCACATGACTGAGTTTGGGTATTAGAGAGCCAAAGTGACGTGTGAATATCTTTCTTGCAGCCATACCATTAAACCCTACAACCCTGATACTAGGGTATTTATCGAAAAAGGTTGCGAAATCATTTGGCAATTCGGTTTTGCGCTGGATATTACTGTCAAGGCTACCTTTCCTATCACAATCCAACAAAACATCCCAGACGCAAATACGCTTGTCGATAACCGCTTTGACTGCATCTTGATACCTAATCCCGTCTTCAAAATCGCAAAAGCGGGACATTACGAACCAAAAAGTATTGCGTGGATGAGCGTAATATTGACCTGCATTTAGGGACGCTTGACCGGGCATTGAGCCCAATATCAGGGTGATGGGCTTATCGCCGAGTAAAGGAGGAAATGCCGCCAAAATCTAGATCATTGATTAGCTCACACTAACCAAAATCATAGCTCCTCTGAGACATTCTAACGACTAATTTCGAAATATCAGTCTGTAGGTCTTTGGGGAATTTTGCGAGATCGGGCTCGATCTCGCCATAATAACTATAGAAAGGATCTTGGCTCTTTTCCAAGCTCAGCAACTGCAGCTTATGGTAATGATATGTAAATGCTGATACTTGATTCCCTCGTGCGAGATCCAGTAACTGACTCGCTAATTCTGAGTCTCCTTGAGCTATTAATTGTCCAAAGCGTTCTTGAAAACTCACTGCTGGCTCATCACTTGCTGGCTCGTACGCTGGCGCTTCGTCCTCATCAAGAGCCATTTCACTGTAATCTTCGAGATTAAATTCGCTACTACTAAACTCAGACTCACTCATATGAAAAGATGTGTCTTCAAAAGACGCGAAGTCCATTTCGTCACCGTGGGACGCGGATGGTCGATTTAGGATACGTTCATATGCTTCCTCGGTTCGCCATTTAGCTGATTTATAGCGCTCGTGAGTTTCGTCCTCTGCGGCATGAGATACAAGCGAATGCTTTGTCACATCACTGCCTTGGAAATCAACTCCGTCGTTTCTTCCCGAATAGTTTAGAGTCCTCCAAAATCCAACGAAGCGATCTCGCATAAGAAATACCACTGCTACCAGAATACCAAATAACAACCAAGGCAGCATATTCCAGTTTTCAGCAAACAATCTTTGCTGATTTTCTCCAGGCGCCGGTTGAATGGAACTCAGTTGACGACTATTTTGGGGGCCTGCTTGAAGCTCCTCAATAGCAGCCACCCGACTTGCCAACTGCAATGATTCAATTGGTAAATCTTCACTGGCTTGAATAAAAGATTTTAATTCAATAACTTGCTCTTGAAGTGCAATTATCTGTTTGTCTTTCTTGGATAACTGCTCAGTCAAACTCGACACAGTTTGCGCAAGAGAATTTATGATTTCTTGAGAACCACTGTCTTGAGCACCAATCAGCGCGCCGTCTGAACTGACTCTTTCTTCTAATCCTGTGAGTTGAAATCTTTCTACTATAGGTGCACTGTCTGCCGCACTGGCTACGATAAGCTCATCTATAGAAAGATCGGGTTGGTTATCGATAGTCTCGACTTGCTCCGGTTGAGGTGATGGATTTACAACCTCGGTCTCGACGAGTCGGCTAGGTTTTATGTCGTTTAATAACTGTTTTGCCTGAGCGTCACTTACTGATTTAACCAACAACTCATTGGGTATATCGAGATATACACCCGCTTTAAGGCTTTCGATTTTATCGTTAGCAAACGCTGACGGGTTGGCATTATATAGGGCCCACATCATTTGGTTATTGCTGACACCCATTGCAGGACTAATTCTACGCGCCACTCTCCATAGGGCCTGCCCATCCAATACCGCACCAAAGCGTTTAGGAATTGCCCCAGCCTGAGCCCAGTCATATGGTCCCATAGTGTCTGAGTTACCAGTATCTATTCCCGTGACGAGAGCTGAATTAGCTTGATCTTTTGTGTTGGATGGCACCGCCTTAGGGCTTTGAAGCAAAGCATTTTGAGTGGGCGACAAATCCAATAAAACCGTCAACTCCTTCCTAAAGAAATTACCTTGGTCGTCTAAGTTGAGTGCGAAATTAAAGTAAGGCTCATTCACAATGTCGTCAGAACGAATGACAACAGACAATTGCGAATTTTCTCTACTTAGATTTGCAGTTAGACCTTCGGAGGACTCACCGTCAACGCGCTCAAGCTTGATCTTTAAGCCACTTGGAGATTCGACATTATACAAAGGGATTTCAACCAGAAGTGGCTGACCGATATAGGATTTGGTCTCTACGCCACCCAAGCCTAGAGCAAGCAAGCTATTGGGCAGTAGAATTGAAATCGAAAACAAGACCAGCGGCAAACGTTTGGCAAGCGTCAACACAGAAAACAATCTAGTTTGCTCAGGTCTCTCAGAATTTAACTTTCTGTTTATTTCAAGGCCTTGATTCTGACAACTCTCCAACACCGAACCCTGATTAAACAAGCTTTGCTTATCGCACATTTATCTCGACTCTCCTACGCTCCCACCCTCTTTTATTTATGTTAAGCGCTTAATCGACAGTAACCTATTTGTGATCTGGGGACCACCCCAATGTTAGGCCAGACTCACTGCTTGTCTTCGTCATTAAAACAATATAGTTGTATTATTTTTTAAGTACCTCTTTGTTCGAGTATCTCGACAGCTGGCAATATCTTGCCTTCAAGGAATTCTAGGAATGCACCACCACCCGTAGAAATATACGACACCTGGTCGGCTACTCCATATTTGTCAATTGCAGCGACGGTATCCCCACCACCAGCGACCGAAAACGCACTCGATTCAGCGATTGCTTGAGCCAAGGCCTTGGTACCCTCCCCAAACTGATCAAACTCAAATACACCGACAGGTCCGTTCCATAAAATAGTTCCAGCCCCTTTTAGCAACTCTGAAAACTGTTTTGCTGTTTGCGGGCCTATATCAAAAATCATATCGTCATCAGCTACATCGCTTATCGACATAGTTGTCGCCTCAGCAGACTCAGAAAACGCTTTAGCACAAACCACATCAGTCGGCACGGGAATATCGCCATCGATGGATCTTGCTTGTGCAGTAAGCTGATTTGCTTTTTCGATCAAATCTTGCTCGTATAGAGATTTTCCAACTGTATGGCCAGCAGCGGCGATGAAAGTATTAGCAATACCGCCACCCACAATAAGCTGATCTACTTTTTCCGAAAGGGTTTCTAGCACTGTTAGCTTTGTCGATACCTTAGAGCCACCAACAATAGCAACGATAGGCCTAGCCGGATTATCTAAAGCTTTAGCTAGAGCATCTAATTCATTTGCCAACAAAGGACCGGCACACGCAATTGGCGCATATTTCGCGACACCATGAGTTGATGCTTGTGCTCGATGAGCTGTGCCAAAGGCGTCCATAACAAACACATCGCACAAACTCGCCATTTTCTTAGCAAGCGTATCATCGTTAGTCTTTTCGCCTTTGTTAAAACGGACATTTTCACAAAGCACGACCTCACCTTCGACAAGATCAACTCCGTCTAGCCAGTCTTTTTCCAAACGTACCGGCAACCCAAGCAGCTCTGATAGATGTGTTGCCACTGGTGCCAAGGAATACTCGGCGACAAACTCACCTTCAGTTGGTCTTCCTAAATGTGACATCAGCATGACTTTAGCGCCGTTTTCTAGAGCCATTCTAATGCTCGGCAATGAGGCGCGAATACGCGCGTCATTACTCACTTCACCATCTTTCAATGGCACGTTCAGATCTTGGCGTATTAGCACACGCCTTCCCGCAAGATCCTGATCCTTCATTCGCAATACTGCCATGGTGTGCTTTACCCCAACTGGTTTACGGTATTAATTACATTGTCAACGGTAAAACCGAAGTGCTCAAAAAGTACACTGGCAGGGGCCGATTCACCAAAACTATTCATGCCCACAACCGCCCCATCAAGGCCAACGTACTTGTACCAGTACTCTGAACTACCGGCTTCTATCGCAACACGTTTTTTTACCGAGGATGGCAACACCGACTCTTTGTAATCATCGTCTTGTTGATCAAATAAATTGGTAGATGGCATAGAAACGACTCGAACTGCTTTACCTTGCTTGCTTAGCTGCGCAGCTGACTCGACTGCCAAAGCCACTTCGGAGCCGGTGGCAATAAGAATGACTTCAGGAACACCTTCACAATCTTTTAGTACGTAACCGCCTTTTGCTATATTTGAGAGCTGCTCAGAAGATCTTTGTTGATGAGGCAAATTTTGACGCGAGAATACCAAGCTACTTGGCTGATCATTAGCTTCTAATGAAACTTTCCACGCAACTAACGACTCTACTGCATCACAAGGCCTCCAGACCGACATATTTGGAATTAAGCGCAAACTGGCGACATGCTCGACTGGCTGATGTGTTGGACCGTCTTCGCCAAGACCAATAGAATCATGAGTAAGAACGTAAACAACAGGCTGTTTCATAAGCGCCGACATACGCATGCCGTTGCGCATGTAATCAGCAAACACTAGAAAGGTGCCGCCGTAGGCTTTAAACCCACCATAAAGTGCCACACCATTACTAATTGCCGCCATTGCGAATTCACGAACGCCAAAGTATAGATAGTTACCAGAGGCATCTTCGGCTGAAATGCCTTTCGATCCACTCCAAATAGTGTAGTTTGAACCAGCCAAGTCGGCAGAACCACCGATCAACTCAGGTAACATAGGGCCTAACTGGTTTAAAGAATTCAAGCTCGCTTTTCGAGTGGCAACGGTAACCGCAGCTTGATCCGCAGCAGCTATCAGTTTATTCGTCTCTTCCGTCCAATTAGCAGGTAAATCACCGTTCAAACGGCGGCTGAATTCTGCTGCCTTTTCAGGATTAACCGCTGTGTATTCCTCATATAATTGTTGCCATTTCGCCTCGGCCTCTGCACCTTTACTGGTCGCATCCCAAGCCGCTTTGATATCCGCAGGGACCTTAAATGGTTCTGCTTCCCAATTCAGGCCTTTCCGAACAAGGGCAATTTCATCGACTCCTAAAGGTGCTCCATGACAACTCTCAGAACCCTCTTTGTTTGGAGAACCCTTACCGATTACTGTTCTGCAACATATCAGGCTTGGCTTTGCCGTTTCAGCTTTAGCTTCATTAATCGCTGCTACCAATTCTTCTGCATTGTGTCCATCAACACCTTTTATTACGTGCCAACCATAAGACTCAAATCGCTTGGCGGTGTCATCGGTAAACCAGCCTTCAACTTCACCATCAATGGAAATTCCATTGTCATCCCAGAAAGCTACTAACTTACCAAGACCCAGTGTTCCTGCCAAAGAGCATGCCTCATGAGATACACCCTCCATCATGCAACCATCACCCATAAATACGTAGGTGTTGTGATCGACAATTTTGTGGTCATTGGTATTAAACTGAGCACCAAGGGTTTTCTCCGCGATTGCCATACCTACTGCGTTAGCAATACCTTGACCAAGTGGGCCAGTAGTTGTTTCTACCCCCGGGGTGTAGCCATATTCAGGGTGCCCTGGTGTTTTGGAATGCAATTGTCGAAAGTTCTTTAAATCATCAGCCGATACGTCATAACCGCTGAGGTGCAAAAGACTGTAGATCAACATCGAGCCATGACCATTCGATAATACGAAGCGGTCTCGATTCGGCCAGTTTGGGTTGGTGGGGTTATGACTTAAAAAATCGTTCCACAGAACTTCGGCAATGTCAGCCATGCCCATTGGAGCGCCAGGGTGCCCTGAATTTGCCTGCTGTACGGCATCAGCGCTAAGTACGCGAATCGCGTTCGCTAGAGATTGACGGTTTGTCGATGACATCGAGTAGTCTCCGAGTATTTAAGGAAAGAATGTTTGATACAAAGTCGGGTGAGAAGGAATTTCGGCAAATAAATCAGCGGTTAAAATTGCGCTTTTGGCAGAAATTTGAGTGGCGGTTGAGGAATTGACCTTAACCTTGGTCTCATCGACCTCTGTATGGCTGAAATTTGACGGTAATATAACAAATATGCCCAAATTTTCCTTGGCAAAAAAGCGTTTTTTAAAGATTAAGATAGCTCTAGGCTTAGATTTCGCCCAAAAGCGACAATCTTTAAATAACAACACCTTAAAAAACTGTTTACTGAGCTTTAGAAATAAGTGAAAGCAACTGCTATTGCCGTTAACTTTGGAACGATGAAAGCCTTGCCGTCAATATCGATCGTGCCATCAATATAACGTTTATCTAAATTGGTAGGCATGTCAGTGAATTCCAGATTGGGTTCGACGGAGATTTGTTGAACATCACCATAACATAATAAGCCCGAATAGGCTTTTCGCGCAGCGCCAGGAATAGGATTTAAAACCACTAACAACCTAGTGCCTTTATCTTTAGGAGCTTCACTTTTTTCTGAATCATCGGCAAAAGCATGCAAACCTGAAAAATCCATTACCGGCAGTCGCTGGTTACGCCAAGCCACGTGACCTGACATCCACTTTGCTGGAGCAGACTCATAACTTTCAATGACGGGCTCTGAAACAACTTCAGCGATACACTCCATCGGCAACAGCAATGGACTCGGTGTTGTTGGAAGTATATAACAATCTAAACTTTCTGAACTCATGATTAATCCTGGCGTTACTGACCTAATTCAATTGGTGCATCTAGCTTGAGGTGCTCATTAAACAGAGCCACCAGGCTATCAATAAGATAAGGCTTACCTAAGAAAGCCGTACACCCAAGAGCAGTCGCTTTGTCTACGTACTTCTCCGTCGCTCGAGACGAAATCATTATCACAGGGATATGCTTGAGGCTATCCTCAGATTTAACCCACTCCAGCAATTCGAAACCATCCATACGAGGCATCTCTATATCGAGTAGGATCATGTCTGGGGCTTCTTGACGTAATTGTATCTGAGCGTCCAATCCATCTTTTGCTAGCACAGAATTGATACCCAAGCCGGTTATATCTCGCTCGGCCGACTTGCGTACTGTGAGTGAATCATCAACAACCATCACGGTTGGAATAGCATGAGTTACATTCACATTTTGCTCAGACACACTTACGATCGACTCGTAGTATGAGATGCCAACTAAATCAAGCAATAAAACAACCGAACCATCGGCTCGAACCGTTGCGCCAGCGAAAATTGGAATTCGACCAAGGTGCTCGCCGAGGTTTTTAACCACAATTTCTTGGGTATCCAATAGCTCCTCGACTATCACGGCGATGTTCTGTAGGCCCGCGTTAACGAGCACTACCGAAACCTTGCCACTCAATATGGGTAACTTAGACTCGTAACCAAGATAGTCAGCCAAATCAATCAATGTATAAACTTGATCGCCAGTCTCAATCGTTGGTTTATCTGCTTTTAAACGTTTTACCAATTCTTCAGCATCGATGTTCACAACTCGCTCAATGGTGCGGGCAGGGATAGCAAATGAACCTTCACCTGAGTTAACAAACATCGCGCTTGATACCGCTAGCGAAATAGGTAAACGTATAATGAAGTGTGAACCTGTGTTTTCGTTTTCTAAGTCGTAGGAAATACTGCCTGACATTCTGCGGATGGTTGCCTGAACTACGTCCATACCAACACCTCGTCCGGAAATCTGAGTCAGTTTTTGCGCCGTACTGAAGCCACTCTGCGAGATGTACATCATCATGTCTTCGGGATTTAGCGGTTGATCTTCAGACAGTAGGTTATCTTCAATTGCCTTCTTGCGAATTTTATCGAGGTCGAGTCCCTTACCATCATCACGAACGGATATGATAATCTCCCTTGCCACCTGACGACACTCAACCGTTACCTTGCCGATCTGATTTTTACCGGCTTTTTTGCGATCAGCGGCGCTCTCGACACCATGGTCAACGGCATTTCTCAGCATGTGTTCCAGTGCTGGAACCACACCATCTAGAATGGATTTATCCAGCTTTACCTCTGCACCTACAACCTCAAGTTCTACCTCTTTACTCAACTCTCTGGCTGTTCTTCGCACGACTTGGCGTAACTGCGGAGCGACACCACCGAAGGTAACCAAGCGAACCTGCATAATTTCGTCTTGCAATTCACGATTCAATCGTTCTTGCTTCTGCAGATTGGTTTCAGCTTTGTACACAAAACCACTCAGGGTGTTTTGAATCGTACCCAATTCGTCCAAGTTCTCTGCCAAACCACGAGAAAGTTGCTGAAGCTTGGTGTAGCGATCCATTTCCAGCGGATCAAACTCGCCGCTATCGAGTTTGAAAGACTCATTGGTACGTGAAGTAATTTTCGAGTCAGCCTCAATCTCCAACTCACGCAATTGACTATTGAAGCGCTGCACATTGTCGTAAAGATCGTCAATAACAGTCTTAATCGTTACAACGTCTTCTCGCATTTGCGACCGGTTCATACTCACGTCACCAACGAAGTTGGTCAGACTGTCGAGAGTATTGGTGTTGATTCTCAAGGCCGCAGCGCGGTCTTTGGCAGCCTTCTCCTGTCTGTCTACGTCTTTTTGTTCCGATTCGCTAAGTTCAGTAGAACCAGG
This sequence comes from Gammaproteobacteria bacterium, assembly GCA_022447525.1. GTDB lineage: Bacteria > Pseudomonadota > Gammaproteobacteria > Arenicellales > Arenicellaceae > Arenicella. The sequence goes on along the minus strand of JAKVBA010000038.1, from coordinate 13,052 downwards.
CACAAAAATTCCAGCCTCTACTTTTTTAGCTTTAGACAACACCCTGGCTTGTTTAGGTGACGCTTGAGCACCCGTTTTATCCGCCTCTTCTGATTGCGTCTCAGCTGAACCAATCAACGCCGAAACGAGCTCTGCAGGAACATCTAATGGATTACCTGTCGCTACGCTATTCAGACCAGCGGCGATCACATCAAAAGCTTCTTCGATGATAGGTTTGCTTGCTTTGAATTGAGCAACCTTACTCATCTTCAAGCTGACCACATAACCTTGCGTGGCTAATGCGATCTGGCTAAGACTATCATTATGAATGTCAGCCTCGTTCGCTAGATCGATGTAATTAGACAATTGCTCTTCGTATTGAGGTTGAATCTTTGCCCAGCCTCGAGCTGACTTCCAGTTAGCAGAAATATCAGCCACCTTGGCACTAAGTTGCTCCACACGTTCAGTAATTTCTACTGCGCTAAGTGTATCCTCCTCGACCGCAGCACCAGGAATGATTACAGCCGCAGTTTCGGCGCTGAGGACCTCTTCATTCGCACTGTCAACACCAAGAGCACTCAATAAGCTGACCGGAGCAGTGAAGGGTTTTTTAGCCTTAAAATTATCAGTGGCTTGATCCAGAGCATCAATAAATTGTCCAAGAGTACTACGTACGCTACGTAAATCGTCTTCGCTACGGATGAAATTAGTCTCTAAAAACGTCTCTGTTTGGTGAGTCAAATTACCTAGCTCGTTTGCTTCTGCCATCAAAGCACTACCTTTGATGGTATGAAGATGTCGCATTACATTAGCCATGGCGGGCGCCATATCCTCCAGGCTGGCAAGATTTGCGACTTCCTCGTCTAGCTCATGCTGCAAACCACGCATTTCGTCCACGAAAATGCCACGCAATTCAGCCGCAAGCTCGTCTTCCTCATCCTCGTCCAAGGATTCTGGCTCTGGCTCTAGTTCGGGCTCAGGCTCTAGTTCGGGCTCTGGCTGTAGTTCGGGTTCTGGCTGTAGTTCGGGTTCTGGCTCTAGCTCTGTTTCTAGTTCTGGCTCAGCATCGAGTGCTGGCGACAGCAAACCAGTTTCGATATTCAGCCCGTCCTCGTCTACTAAATTTGTAAGCTCGTCTGGTATCAGACTTTGCTTTTCTTGCTCTTCGTTGACTAGCCTTGGATCCTCAATTTCGAGCTCATTTATTTCCCCAGAATCAAAAGAGGTCTCCAAGGATTCATCTTCTGGGAATGACAGATCTTCGATTGAGATATCAGCCAGGTCAACGGTTGATTGCTCATTGGTCTCTAGCTCGCTTGAATCAGGCTTAACATTGCGATCTTTCGTATCTCGTTCACGATTAAAGGACTCGAGTGATTCCTCTAAATTAAGTAGCTCATCTTCACCTACCTCAAGAGTCAAATCATCACTTAGGTCAATTTCAACAAGATCGTCAATTGGTTCGATCCCGTCTAAAACAGCAGCCACTTGATCGGAAGCGTCTTTAGAAGCAGATTCAGCCTCTTCCGAACCTTGCGTATCTAACTCTATTGCGTCCTCTATATCGAAATCTAGAACCTCATCGTCATCAAGTGATAGTTCAATTTCGCCATGAGTATCAAGGTCAAACTCGATAACTTCTTCGGTTTGTTCGGTAAGATCTACTTCGACAACGTCCAAATCAATATCTGATAATTCAGTCAGCAAACTGCCATCATCAGAGTCTACCGACGCTGGTTCTGATTCTTGCTCTATTTCTTTGTCCGGCAGGTGGCCAACACGCATCCGATCAGTCTCGGCGTCCCGACATTTAGACAATTCCGAAGTAGTTGATGCCCACTCCTCAGGCTCTAAGGTATAAAACGGTGGTTTATTAGATCCATCGACAATTGTTCTACGACTAATTTCTAACAAGGAGTTAAGATGCAAGAGGTCTGTTTGAGTCAGAGTCCCGCCACTTTCTTGTTTTAAAAACAGTAACTTTTCAGCCTCGTCATAGGCAGCAGCAACTTCATCTATACCGAGAGTTCTTGCGTTACCCAGAAGGGTATGCACTGCTATCGAGATTGTGTCCTCGGGCTCAATTTTTATTTGCCCCCGCGCTAACTCATCCTCAAATTTTTTCAAATTAGCACGTGCCTCTTCGGTAAAGATGGCGCGCATTTCATCGTTTTCGATAATTGAAAACGATGCGGCTTCTAGATCATCATCGAAATCGATTTCAACCGATGTATCTGGCGCGTCGCTATCGTCAGCTGAGAGGATTATGTCCTCTGCGAATTCAGGGAAGCTTTCTTCTTCACTAAGTTCAACCGATAACTCGAGCTCATCGTTGTCAAGATCAGTTTCATCATCAGAGCTTGTAAATGATAAATCGACATCATCAAGATTGACCTCTAGCGGCTCAATCGCGTGGTCATCACCATCTAATACTATAGTCTGCGGCTCGAGTTCTAGAGGTTCTTCGTGATCCTCAATTAATGAGAGCTCCTCTGTAGCGGGCGCATCGCTGGAAAAAGTATCGGCAACATCGACCGTTTCTGGCTGAGGCTGTTTATCTCGCTGAGGCTCTTCTTCTCGCTGAGGCTCTTCTTCTCGCTGAGGCTCTCCACTTATTTTTGCTAGCTCAGCATCTGATACGTCTTCGTCGAGGTTGACTAATTCGGTTTTAGCTCCCCATGCAGCAGTGTCAATAAGGTGTTGTTCTTTGTAGCCTTTACCTACCTGGGTTTCAAATTCTTGTATGGCTTGGTCTGCGAAACTTAAGATTCCATTAGTCAGTGGCTTCTCTGTATCCAAGACATAATTGAATAAAGACTCTGTGAACCAAGCGACCTCACCGACATTGTTCAAACCAACCATTCGTGAGCTCCCTTTGAGCGTATGAAAGGCTCTACGCAGCTCACGAATCGCATCACGATCGTTCGGGTCACGTGAACAGATTTTATGTTGGATACCGGCCTCTTCTAAGACCTCTTCACTTTCTTCTAAAAATACCTCTAGGATTGCTTCGTCGACCTCAGGTATTTCAGGTTCAGCGGCAGCATGTTGTTTAGCAATTTCAGTAGAGCTAAGACCCTCAGCGTCTTCTGCGAGATCTTCCCCGAGTTCAGCAAGATCCATATCATCATGAAATCTTTGACTGTCGTCCTCATCACTTTTAATTGCTGCACGTTTTAGCGCAGCAATTTCATCCAACTGCCGCTCTAACTCGGATTCTTCGGTGCCGTATAAAGTGATTACCTGCTCAGTAATGCTCACCATATTGGTTTGCAGGCTGCTGGTAATATTGTCGGTTAAAAACGCCGGCTCTTGAGCAATAACATCGATTAATCGGTCTTGCTCTCTAACTAGCGCTTCAACTTCGTTTAAGCCGGTTTTCTTTGCTAAAATATTAAGATCACGAAGGCTTGATTTAAGTCTTGTGAAGAGCTCTATATCGCCCTGATTGCCCAACCAAGTAAACAAAGAACCGGTGGCAGAATCGAGCAGGTCTTCGACGTCATCACGCGATACCTTTTTACCAATCGCAACCTCTAAATCGGTGATACTGCGATCAAGCAGATCATCCATACCGGTACGATTATTTTGTAGACCCTTGACGTATTCTTCCATGGTGCCCACAGCTATTGCCAGGGCTTCAACCATGTTCGGCGAAGCGTCAGTTTCTCCAGCTTCAATTGCGGTGAACTGATCTTCAGCCATCTTCAGTAGTAGACCAACTTTTTGTTCGCCCAATACTTGTAAGGCTCCTCTAATTTGCTTCACCTTACCGTCAATACCAGCTAGTAGCGCTCGTTGCGTCCGATCCTTGGCGAAGTTTTCTAGACTCTCTTCGATCTCTTTTAAACTGCCTTCTACTTCGCTGCCAACAACATCAAGCAGAGCTTGGCGTTCTCCGCCTGTAAGATGAGAACCATCCATTTCATCTGTCAGCTCTTCTTGATTGCTTAATGCCTTCAATGCTCGATGTTTCAATTGCCCGTTTTGCAGCCAGTCGTCATCGCAATTCGCTGGATGCAGAAATGTACCTTCGACAAACATCAACGCAGAAGCAACATGGAAGGCCGAGTCTTCGTCCCTTTGCAAAACTCCCTTTTCGAGGCCATCGAAAACGCTCAGCACCTCATCAAGTACATCCTCGACAATCCCTAAATCCTTACCTTCGACTTTCTGATGTACTGATTTGACGTGGGAAACGACTTCTTCCAGTCCCTTAGAGTCTTTTTGCTCTTCTTCGAAATACGTTGATACCAGTTGACGGATTAATGGCAAAGGTAGGTCGTGCTCCTGCTTTATTGCCAACAATTTTGTCTCTAGTTCAGCGTAATCAACTGCTTCAGTCTGAAAATCTAATGCGGGGAAGTACTCATGCAACTTGAACGCGTTGACAATCTTATCCATACGTTCTGTTCGCTTTTCACCAACTCCGGTGTAGAACAGCATGATTTTCACGAGCTCATCACCAGGGTCTCGTACGAGAGCGGACTCACCAGATTTCTCTAGCTCCCTAAATCGATCGTCTAACTGTCTGAAAATTCGACTATGAACGGACTTGTTGTTCAAGTCATTGTGTTTAACATAATCAGTGTAAGCAGTAGCAACCCACCATAATCGTGCGACGGCACCGAAAGCACTCATCTTATTGAGTTTATCGAACACCATGCCGATCTTATCAATCGCACCGGCGTCGGTAGACCTCAGCCACGCAAGTAGAAAGGATTGATAATGAGCTCGCAGTGCGGTGGCACGCCTTTTGTAATCTTCATCCTTAAGTGCTTGGGAGGAATCTACCTCGGGAAACACTTCGATCATTGGCGAGAACAATGACGATATCTCGATATCATCTTGGCCTCGCAGCGCACGAATTTGATTGATTAATTCTACGACGTCTATGGGATTCTCAGGCAACCCATTTTCTATGCGTCTTAGTGTGTTCTGCAGAGCTTTGAAAGAGCCATCTACTAAAACTACAAAGCTTGATTTACCAATTGTACTCTCTGGAGAAGCCACATCCTCGACTAAACGCTCGGACTCCATCATCAAGGCTGAAACCGATTTCATTTCCAGCATTTGAAGTGAACCAACCACCTGATGCAGCTGGGTGCCTAATGAAAGCAGAATCGATTTATCGTCACTTACGACAAATTTTTGTAAGTCCTGCTCAGCCGTATCGAGCGTCGTCTCGACCTCGCGGCGAACCCACTTAAATGTTTCTAAATCTATATTAGAATAGACGGCCATATCGGGTCTCGGTATTCGTTCAAGTTTCTAAGCAGAGTTATTTTTAACAAACTTCAGCTCGGCTAGTTTTATGATTTAGTTTCCAGATCAATTTGCTGGTAACTTGAATCGAGAAACCGAGGTTTCCAAATCCTTCGCGAGTTCTAATAGCTTCGCAATCGAGTTAGCTGAATCTTGTGCTTTGCGCGATGTTTCTGTTGAAGAGTCGCTTACTTGGGTTACCTGTTGTGATACTTCTGTTACCGTCTCAGCGTGTTTATTCGAACCTTTAGAAATACCCTCAACCAGCTCGGACAATTGTTTTGAAGCCGATTCAATCTCGGCCAATGCAGCCCCAGCGGAGTCAGCAACTCGTGTACCACTGACCACTTGTTGTGTTGCTTTCTCCATCGACAGTACCGCATCGTTAGTATCGTTTTGAATTGTTGATACCAGTTCCGCAATTTTCTTTGTCGCTTCTGTTGAGCGTTCCGCCAGACTTTGTACCTCATCCGAAACCACCGCAAAACCACGTCCGGCTTCACCAGCCATCGATGCTTGAATTGCTGCATTAAGTGACAGAATGTTTGTTTGCTCGGCAATATCATCAATCAGCGCTACGATATCCCCAATACGCTGAGAAGATTCACCCAGTCTCTTAATGCGTTTAGATGTATCTTGGATTTGTTCACGCATGTCTTCCATTCCCGAGATAGTATCGCGTACCGCTTGCGCACCACGTTCTGCCACCTGCATTGATTCAGCTGCCATCGTAGACGATGAATTCGCTTGTTCTGACATCTGGCGCATACTTTCTGATACCTGTTGCATTTGTTCCGCAGCAGTGGAAATTTGTTGCGCTTGGCTCGCGTTCGATTGGGATACCTCTTGGGCGTTTGACACCGCGAGCTCTGATTCGTTGGCCACCTCGATAGATGCACGGTTAATTTGCGATACCAGTTCACGCATCTCAATTACCGCGAAGTTGACGGAGTCGGCAATCGCACCCGTAATCTGGTCGGTCACCTCAGCTTCTACTGTCAAGTCTCCATCCGCAAGCGCACTCATTTCATCCAGCAATTTTAAAATCGATTCTTGTTGCTCAGCCAGCGTTTCTTCTAGGCCGGCATCACGAATCGACAATTGACTTGCACGAGCTTGTGAAAATCTCCACAGGGCGAAAATACCAAGAATCGCTAATATTAACGGCAAGATCTGTGATGCATTAGCGACAAGCTGCAAGTTTCCACCTTGATTGCTTGCACTACCGACCGACTCAATCAAGCTTCGGTTACTTTCCCTAAGTCTCTGTAAACTGGCTTGGGAATCAGCTAAAGGACCAACACGGTCACCCAATGTTGACAGACTCGATTCGATATTTGAGTACTGTTCTCTCAATGGCTCTGCTGCCGTCCCTACAACGTCTGCTGAGTTACTTACTATTCTACCGAGTGACTCTTGCAAACGGCCCATAAAACCGTTAACCCGGTCAAGTGACTCTTGCGGATTAGCGTTTGCGCCTGCAAAAAAGCCAGGCATGGAGCCAATCATCGTTCCTAAAATACCGTTGAGGTTAGACGCCTCCGAGGTTAGGTATAAGTACTTATCTTTATTCTCTCCGGAAGACTGCTTTCTACCTTCAATCGCAATGGCCTTTACGAAGTTTATCGAATCACCCAATGTCCTGGAGAGCTGGTCAGCCACGCCAGCCACCTCACGTTTTGCAGCCGTCACGTCGTCATCACTGAGCGCAAATTGTGCACTGTCTGCTTTATACGTGGCAAATTTTTGTAAGACATCTTGATTAAAACTGTCATTTGCAAACAACGCATTTGCCATTTGTGCCTGCAGAGACGACCCTGACACCAACTGAGTTACAGCCAACTCTACGTCGTTGATATTCTTCTCTAGTGGTGCAAATGAACCGCCTTGAGTTAAAGCCTGAGCAGCAATTGTAGTAGCCAAATTTGCTTTGTTGGCCGCATTCACTGCTTTATTGAGCCGATCCTTTTGTACCGTCACAGCCGGGGTTAGAACCAGTGTCGAAGCCAATGCCAGCGTGAATGAGAATACCGTCAAAACTAACCAACCACGGCCCGATGAAGGTGCAGCCTTTGTGGCTTCGGGCACTTCTTCTTCGTAGTCATCCTCTTCTTCAATGGATTCGTACTCGGCAGCCTCTGCTTCGTACAACGCCTCTAGCTCTTCTAGTGACTCGTCCGAAATGCTGTCTAGGTCAGCTAAGTCGTTTACATCTTGTTTTGGATCACCCATGCTTCCACCTTTCTTTTTTCTATTGACCCGCTCTATTCAGTATGGCGGCTTTTATAACAGACTGATTGCAGCTACAAGCAGTCCAAATCTAATCTACAAAACATAGTGGCGCTCTACTGAACCTCTCTGAATTGTTCGGCGTTGAGCAACTTAACCACATCTAATTGAAACCAATTTTCGCCGTCAACATGAAAAGCCTCTTCAACGAACGGCGCCAAACCATCTACAGCGTCTATCACGCCTTCTAAATCTTGAATCTTATCGTCTTGTTCAAAGTAACGAAAACCGATCACGCGAGAAACCAACAATGAGCTCTGTGCATCTAGGTCATTAAGCAGTAATAAATGTCCTTTATTGGTTTGTATTGGACGCCCAAATCCCGCAAAAAGCGAAAGATCCGTGACCGAATACAAGACACCTTTCGAGTTAACTAGCCCACGGAGCCAATCTTTTGTTTGCGGAATGGTCATCAAGCTCTCACAAGTGGACACCTCTTTAACATCCCGTGCATCGCAATAAAAATTAACGCCACCCACTCGGTACGCAATATTCTTTACACCAGCAGACTGACTCGAATATGTAAGGCCCTCAGCGGCAAGACTGACAGCCGCATCTCGCATACTCTTCAATAGTTCAAATGGGGCATTTTGTGTCATTTAAACTCTCCAATCTTTGCCTTAAATTTGCAATCTACAGATTTACCCATATCATTTCAGCGCTATTGAAGCAGTGAGCGCAGTTTACTCAAAAGCAATTTAGGATTAGCTGGTTTGACCACATAGTCTGTGGCACCCTGACGCTCTGCCCATACTTTGTCTGTCTCTTGCGACTTAGAGCTTAAGATCAAAACCGGTATAGAAGCTGTCTCTGGCGCTCTGGAAATAGCTCTCGTAGCTTGAAAACCGTTCATTTCTGGCATAACCACATCCATCAAAATGCAATCAGGCTTTAAACGTTTTGCGGCTTCGATGCCATCTGCACCAGAAGAGGCATACTCAACGTTATATCCGCCATGATCTAGAATGTTTTTGACATAGAGGTAATCCGTTTTTGAGTCATCTACGACTAAGATTGTTTTACTGGACATAATGAAAGTGGTTCGGTTTGTTACAAAATTCGAGCATTATCGCTTTGCTTCACACGTATCTGTGTATCGCCTCTAGCAATTCACTCTTGGTAAATGGTTTATTAATGTGCTGCTCTGAACCAGCAACTCGGCCTCGTGCTCTATCAAAAAGACTGTCTTTGCTGGAGAGCATGATGACCGGCGTGTTTTTGAAATAGCTATTATTTTTAATCAACTTACAGGTCTGATATCCATCGAGCCGCGGCATCATGATATCGACGAATATAATATCAGGGCGAGTATCTGTGATAACGGACATTGCTTCAAACCCATTGGTGGCGGTAAAAACTTCGTACCCCTCTTTTTTAAGAATAGTCTCGGCCGTCTTTCGTATGGTGTTGCTGTCATCTATTACCATCACCTTCGCGACTGGCTTGTCCGATGCTTGGTCGCTCGACTCTGCAGACTGACTATTTCCTGACATATAAACCCGTTGCCTCAATACACAAATATGAATAATACGCGATGATTATCGGCGGTTAGCCGGCAAACGCTCGCACACCAGCGTCGAACTAATACCCTAAACCTTTTTACCCGGTTCGCTTCATCGATCACCGAATAAGCTTGATCTGATCATTGCAACCCCACTACATACAGATCGGTTTAGAGCAACACTTGGTTAGTTTTCAATAGCTTGTTATGCCTAACACGCTAATACCCGCCTTACTGTTGACCCTGGTTATGGTTCAATTCCGAGAATCTTATAGTCTCGCCAGAAACATCGGGCGAATTGGCAGGTTGTTCTTTTAAATTGTTGTTATCTATATTCTTTAGATCTTATAACATACATCATCGAGATATATTTGTTAAATAAAAAACTTCGCTAAGTCGATTCTGTGGCTTAAGTTTCTAAAAAAAATACATTTCTACGTCGTAAATACGTCAAAATACCTTATGAACTGGTCCGTTTACATCCTCAAATGCAGTGACGACAGCTTGTATACTGGCGTTACGACTGACATACAAAGAAGAGTAAATGAACATAATCATTGCTCAACAAAAGGAGCAAAATACACTCGTAGTCGCCGACCAGTTAAGCTAATTTATGCGGAAAATCATCCAGACAGGGCAAGTGCATGCAAACGAGAATCGGCGATAAAAAAGTTAACACGAGCACAAAAAGAACAATTATTTAGCTCATGAGCAATCGAAAACTAAATCGTCGCCAAACGTGGAGAGCCGAGAAAATCCAACAGGAACGTAAGGAGCGAGCGCAAAGAAAAGAACGAAACCTGAGCCGACAATATCAGTCCGGGGAACTAAGCAGCGAACAGCAGGGCCTAGTAATAAGCCGCTTCAGCAAACACTTTGAAGTCGAGGCATTGGAAGGCGAGGATAAAGGCAAAATACACAACTGCGTTTGTCGCACCAATCTTGGAAATATAGTAGCAGGAGACAAAGTCATCTGGCGAGCAGGATCAGATGGAACCGGTGTGATTGAAAGTAGATTAAAAAGATTCAGCCTGCTAGAAAGACCAGACAATTTTGGCCGATTGAAAGCGGTGGCTGCAAATATTGATCAAATGCTGATTGTTATTTCGCCTGAACCCAGCCCCCAACCAAATTTAATCGATCGCTACCTTGTTGCCGCAGAGCTGCTAGGCGTGAAGCCAATCATAGTTATCAACAAAATCGACTTGATTAATCAAGATAACGCAGAACTAATCGCTGGGTTATTGGCTGTGTATGAAAATCTTGGCTACATTTCCGTCTCAGTGGTCAGCTCCAGACACCTAGAAACTCGGCTTGGTAAGCTACCACAATTGATTGATGGACGAGTTAGCATCGTGGTGGGGCAGTCAGGCGTTGGCAAATCATCGTTAATAAATACGCTACTGCCTGAAGCGAAGCTCGCGGTTGGAGACCTCTCTGCCGCTACTGGCGAAGGCACACATACCACCACACAAGCAAAACTATTCCATCTTCCATCGGGTGGACAATTGATTGACTCACCAGGCATAAGAGACTTCAGCCTCTGGCATATTGACCTTCAGCAACTACAACAAGGGTTTATTGAAATAGCGAGCCGAATAGGGCTATGCCGATTCCGCGACTGCAAACATGAGGAGGAACCCGGCTGCGCCATTTTAGCCGCTGTCGAGACTGGGGAAATAGAGGAAATCAGGTTTGACAGCTACGAACGCATCAAAGCCGCTATCATCGAGCAACAAAAGCGTTTCGGCCAGAGCTAAAACCGACACTCAGCAACCAGTCGCTTCAAGTTAGATGGGCTGAATTTCGCAAAGGTGAAGATCTTATCTACAAAACCAAAACATTTCAGATTAAGATAAGGCTAAGTTTGGCGGCGCAGCCAGACAATTCTAATAACTACACTCTATAAAACACCATGAAAACAATCACGAATATCCAAAAGTGGTTTTTCGCTTTACTGTTGTTGTCTTTGACTCAAGCAGCGCAAGCAAAACCAACCATAGAAGATTATGGAAATCTTCCTCAGCTGACTGATATGAGCCTATCTCCCAGTGGCAAGCGAGCCGCCTATATACGAGATATCGAAGGCGAACGCTCGGTAATTGTAATAGACACCGAAACCAAAAAACTGATTGGCGGCACACGCTTCGGCAAAATGAAAACGCGAGGCCTCGATTTCATCTCGGAGAACTTGGTACTGTTTGTTGGGTCCGAAACAACTCGCTTTCGAGGCCAAGATTCTGACACAGAATTAACAGCAACCTTCGTCTACAACATAGAGAAAGGCAAATCTAAGATTATGTTGAAGGACAATGAGGGCCTGTCCCCAGGGTCAGCGGGTAATTCGGGCATCGCTAGGATCGATCGCAAAGCCGAGATCGCTTATATGAACGCACTGGAGGGCTTTTATGGCTCCAACAACCCGATAAACCTATATAAAGTTAATCTAATCACCGGCAAAGGCAAACGCTATGCACGGGGTACGTCTCACACTCTTAGCTGGATTCTTAACGGCGACAACGAACTTAAGGCAAGAATTGACTACCACAGCGCCAAACAAGAGTTTCGAATTTTTTCTTTGTTGGACAAAAAAGAAAAACAGGTATTTACTAAAAAATCGTTTCGACCCGAAGTCGACTCAGTCGCATTAATGCCGGATCAAAAAAGCTTGATTGTGATCGACAACGAAGGCGTATTCACTGTAGATCTCACAGATGGTAAAACTGCACCGTACACAGACCTGTTAGAAGGCGAAGTTCCTTCTGGTTTACTCACTGGCGGCGACGAAGTGTTTTCAGGCATTCGATATACCGGCTTGCGTCCTTTCAATAAATATTTGGATTCTGACAGGCAAGCTACCTACGACATGCTCAGAGGTCTCTATCCAAACAGCGCTGTCAACATCATTGGACAAACCGAAGACAAAAACAAACTGGTTTTATCCGTCTCTGGCAGTGACCTACCAGGGTCATACTTGATTTATGACAAAACAAGCAATCGTTTAGTGCAGGCGGCCTCACGTTATCCAAATATTAAAAAAGACGATATCGGCCTGATACAAAGCATCGAGTACAAAGCACGAGACGGTATGACAATACCAGCGGTCTTAACATGGCCAGTCGGCGCCGACACACCGGAAAAGAAGAAGAATTTACCCCTAATTGTGTTGCCGCACGGCGGCCCTGAGTCCCACGATACTGTCCGTTTCGATTGGTGGTCTCAGTTCCTAGCGAACAAAGGGTATCTGGTTCTTCAACCCAACTTCCGTGGATCAACAGGGTTTGGCTGGGCGCATACGCAAGCAGGTCATGGCAAATGGGGCCAAGAAATGCAAGATGACGTTAGCGATGGCGTATTGGCAATGATTGAAGCTGGCTATGCGGATAAAGACAGAGTATGCATTATGGGTGCCTCTTATGGTGGCTACGCGGCCTTCGCGGGCGCGGCCTTCACTCCCGAACTGTACAAGTGCTCTGTGGCGGTTGCGGGTGTTTCTGACATCCATCAAATGTTAGCCAGAACAAAGAACAATGCAGGTAGCCATTGGATCGTTAGACACTGGCAAACACTGATGGGCGAATCTAAGGATGATCCCGGCAAACTAAAACGTACTTCACCTATTAATTCAGTTGATAACGTGGCAGCTCCAATGCTGATTTTGCACGGTGACGACGACACGGTTGTTCCGCTTTATCAAAGCAAAATTATGCATTCGGCCATGAAAAAAGCGAAAAAAGACTCCAAATACGTTGTTCTTAAGGGCGAAGACCATTGGCTCTCAAGAAGCGAAACAAGACTTCAAATGATCCAGGAAATTGACGCTTTTCTTGACAAATATAACCCTGCTTCAATCTAAAATTTTTTAGATACAGCATAATAAAAAAGAGCCTCTCTAGAGGCTCTTTTTTTTGACTAGTCTAAAGATGAAACTTCAAAAGAGTAACTGCCACTGTTGAGCTCAAGAGAGTCGGATTGCCGCAAAGCTAGCTCAACCCACTGATAGTAAATACTACGATTC
>JAKVBA010000037.1:22313-44330 GCA_022447525.1 Gammaproteobacteria bacterium | reverse complement strand
GCTACTTTCTTCTTGCTTGCCTTTTTTGCGATCTTTTTAGCTACTTTCTTCTTGCTTGCCTTTTTTGCGATCTTTTTAGCTACTTTCTTCTTGCCTGCCTTTTTAGTGATCTTTTTAGCTGCTTTTTTCTTAATTACTTTTTTGGCGACCTTTTTAGCAGTTTTCTTTTTGCTGATCTTTTTCTTATCAGCCTCTGCTACTTTTGATTTGGTTGCTTTCTTCGCTTTTTTCTTCGTAGCCGCCATATGTTCCCCTGATTGTCTATGTTGTCTATTTGTCTGTATCTGACGCATCTGCTTGTCGAAATTTAGCAAGCCTTTGATACAAAACAAAATAAGAATAAATTCGACACTTGGCAAAAGTCAAGTAAACGAGCTATTCAACTGCCTCTATCGAAGTTGACTGTGTATAATGCGGTCCTTTATTTTCCGAGTATCGTGTTTCTCTAATGGCTGAATTTTTGTTTTCTTATGGCTTATTCATAGCTAAGGTAATTACAGGTTTAATTGCATTGGCTTTCGCGGTGGCGATTGTTGCGGGTGCCCGTAAAAAAGAAGAGCCCTCTCGTTTAAAGGTAACTAATTTAAATGCGAAGTTTGAAGAGCTAACTTCGACTGTCAAACAGGCTTTATTTGATAAAAAAGATCTGAAGCAACATGCAAAGGATGAGGCGAAGAAAGCGAAATTGGAAAAGAAAAATGCCAGTAGCAAGAAGCCAAAGCCAAGACTGTTTGTACTTAACTTTGATGGTGATATTAAAGCCACCGAGGTAGAAACACTTCGACAAGAAATTACCGCTATGTTGAGTGTTGCAAATCCTGAGGATGAAGTTTTTCTGCAATTAGATAATTCGGGTGGAATGGTGCATGAGCATGGGCTTGCCGCCTCGCAGTTGCAGCGAATCAAAGATGCCAGTCTGAAATTTACTGTTGGCATTGATCGAGTTGCTGCCAGTGGTGGATATATGATGGCTTGTGTAGCGGACAAAATTGTTGCTGCGCCGTTTGCCATTATTGGCTCGATTGGTGTACTGGCGCAGTTACCGAACTTCAACCGTTTACTCGACAAAGCTGGTATTGATTTCGAACAGCATACGGCAGGAGAGTACAAGCGAACCGTGACTATGTTCGGTAAAAACTCTGAGAAAGAACGCAAAAAGCTAAAAGGCGAACTACAGGAGACTCATGACTTGTTTCGTAGTTTTGTCGGAAAGCATCGTCCTGCGCTAGATATTGATAAAGTCTCTACTGGTGAGCACTGGTACGGTCAACAAGCTCTTGAGTTGAACCTTGTAGATGAGCTCAAGACCAGTGACGAATACCTGGTTGATTGTATGGAAACCTACGACGTCTATGAGCTGAAAATGGAGGTCAAGCAAAGTATGCAGGATAAGCTCCTGGGGGGTATCTTCTCAAGCCTATCGAACTTAAAAGACGGATTGTCAAGCATCGGGGGAGCCAACAATTATCGTTGAGTTTTCACCACAATTTCTGCGTCAGAGGCGAGGAAAATCGCAATTTATTGCTCTTCGTAGTCAGGTAGTATCGAACTCGTAGATACTCTTATTAACGACAACTTGCTCTTACAGCTGGGGTCTATATGTCTGATACGATGAGTAAAAATAGTAAAGAAAAAAATTTGCAAACGATTTTGGAGCGTGGAGCTGAGGAGGCAAAGTCGTCAAGAAAAGCAAAACGTTTGGCTCAGCACCAGCATTGGATGCGAGTCATGATGGAAGGTCAGGCTACTCCGGATTTGACCTATCAAAAACCAAAAGTCTAGCTAGCGAAAAAGTCGGCCATTACTCGCCGGCTTTTTTGTAGATTTTGGGATTCAAGGATGGATCGTTGTACATCTTGAACTGGTGGTAGAGTTTGTTTTGTTTCTTGCCCGCGATGATCTCATCGATGAAAGACTGAAGTGCTGTGGCTAAATCATCTTGTTGAAGTCTTAGCCTGTGAAGCTTTTCCATGCAAGACTGAATGTGTTCTGGACTCGCGTCGGTACGCTCGGTTTGTTCCGCCATATGAAACACTTTCAAACTGGCAATTGATAGCCGATCAATGATGCTTCCCAATGTCTCTGAGTTCCAAGGTAAAGAACCATCTTGGTAGTCTGCTAACTCGATCTTAGCTAAACGCAGATCTATCTCTGTGATCATGTCGTTTCTGCGTTGATTAAGCGCGTCTATATTTCTCTTCACTTGTGCAATAATTGCATCCTTAGCGTAGGGCTCTCGAGCTTTATCTTCCTCATGCCAAAGGTCAAAATTTTGTTGATGTTGTCTAACAATTAAATTGCTGAGCTCTTCAGTTGGCAATCCAATATTAGGATCAGTATGCCAATCGGCTGTATATTTAGCCTGCAGTTCAACGACCTTACGAGCGATGCTTTTCATGAAACTCTACCTTACTTGTTTTTCGCGACTGACGTCACCATTGGCTGTACACCAATGGCTTGCAGTTTGTTTTTAACGGACTCAGCTTGGCGTTTATTGTCAAAAGGCCCAAGCCTTACTCGATAGAATGTACCTCGTTCCGCAGACGTACGAGTATAAGTGCTAGACTTGAACCCCTTCAACGCCAGCCTCGCCCTCAATCTTTCGGCGTCTGCATGTTTGCGAAATGATGCAGCTTGAACATAATATTCGGTCTCTGGTCTGCTCTCATCCGGTTCAGGGTCAGCTAAGTCATTGGGCATTACTTTTTCTATGTCAGGAAGAACCTCATAGAAGTCAAACTCTTTTTCGGTGCTCTTGGCCACTAGGTCTTTAATGGCTCGAGTCTCCTCGTCGCTTGTTGTTTCATGTTTCTTCAGCAATTCATTCAACCCGGAGCCAATAATTCCATCACCAGTCTGAGCTCCGATATAGAGTTTATAGAGTAAGGACCCGGTGACAACGACAACGAGCATTAGCCCCCACGGGATATTCCGCTTTGAAGTATTGGCCTTTTTTTTATCTTTTGGCTTCGCTTTGATGCGGCGAGCTTGAGGCATAACTGATCTAACTCTCTACATTGATATTGGCGCGCCAACGCCCAATATCGTTAAGCCGTTGTTGATGACCTGTCGAGTACCTTCGCTGAGAGCCAACATGGCTAATCGGCGTGACTCTTGCGCTTCAAGAACCTTGTTGGAATTGTAATAGGAGTGATACGCCGTTGCTAAGTCTTTAAGAAAATAGGTGATTTGGTGAGGCTCAAATACGCTTGCTGCCTTTTCAACGACTTCTGGGAAGCGTTGCAATAAGGTCAGGATTGCCACCTCTTGATCGTTACCGAGTTCGCTGAAATCAGCATTGCCGATGGTGTCTGTGTCTATGCCTGCCTCTTGTGCTTTTTCAAACAGCCTACAAATACGAGCGTGAGCATATTGAACGTAATACATTGGGTTTTCATTATTTTGAGCTTTGGCTAGATCCAAATCAAAGTCCATATGTTGCTCTGACTTGCGCATGGCATAGAAAAATCTGGCAGCGTCAGATCCAATGTCTTCACGCAGTTCTCTCAGGGTAACAAACTCACCGCTTCGAGTGGACATGCCGACTTTCTCGCCGCCTCTGTATAAAACCGCGAATTGTACTAGTAACACTTTCAGCTTTTCGGGCTCCAAGCCCAATGCCTGCAATGATGCTTTTACTCTGGGAATATATCCGTGATGATCTGAACCCCAAACATCGATACTCAGATCAAAACCACGATCTATTTTGTCTTTGTGATAGGCAATGTCTGAAGCAAAGTAGGTGGGTTGACCATTATCACGAATAACAACACGATCTTTCTCATCACCATAAGCCGTACTGCGGAACCACCATGCGCCACCTTTTTCATATACATCTCCGGACTCTTTTAATGAGCTCATTGCGCGATCAATTTTGTCACTGTCGAACAATGATTTTTCTGAATACCAAGTGTCGTAGTCGACCCCGAATTCACTAAGGTCATTTTTAATATCAGACAAAATAGAATTTAAGGCGGTGTTCTGAAAAACACTGAACCCATCATCACCCAACACGGCTTTCGCGTGAGCTATACGATTGTCTAAAGATTCTTCCAGATACTTTTTTTCATAGTCCAACTCTAGTTCTTCAAGGCTTTTGTTCAATCGGTCGCAAAGGCTTGCCAATTCTTCATTGGATAAGCTTTCGAGCTCTTTTAACGCTTCAGAATTGCTTCTCGTTAAAGACTCAGCTAAAAATTGTTCGGTTTCTATAAAGTATGCTTCGCCATGCTCATCGAATATTTTACTTCCAAATTCTGTGACATAGCCTCCCTGATAGCAGTTACTTGGTAGTGATACTTCTCTCCCAATACCTGCTATTTGTAAGTATCGAATCCAAACGCTTACAGCAAGAATATCCATCTGACGACCAGCATCGTTTACATAGTATTCGCGCTCAACTTGATTGCCGGCGGCAGCAAGAACACGCGCGAGGGCATCGCCATAAGCTGCTCCGCGGCCGTGGCCTACATGCAAGGGCCCGGTTGGGTTTGCCGAGACAAACTCTACAAGGATCTTCTGTTTTGAATTAGCCTCTGCCAAACCAAAGTTTTCAGCGTTTTCGAGTACGGCTGAAAGAACGCGCAAGTGGGCATCATTATTCAAAAATAGATTTATAAACCCGGGGCCAGCAATCTCTATTTTATTAACTAGCGGATCTTCTGGCAGTGCTTCGACAATCATTTCTGCCAGCTTGCGAGGGTTCATGCGAGCAGGTTTCGCCAACATCATAGCCACATTACAAGCAAAATCACCATGCTCTTTCTGGCGAGTTCTCTCAAAAACCAAATTAACTTGATGGTCGTCGGGGATGATCTTATTGGCTTTTAATGTATTCATCGCCTGTGCAAACAGGCCAGATAGTTGATCTTTCAAAGCGGGCTCTCAGTCTCTATTTTTGTCGACGCTAAACCGCGAATTTTAGCCGTTTATGTGACCAGAGAATAGGCCGATATGAGTGCATTAACTAGATTTTCATGGTTGAGCGAATGAAAGTTGATCACTCTCCGCCTTTGTCTATGATTTGAGACCTCAAAGTCGTTCCAAAGCGAGGGGTCACCGCTTGTTTTGCCACCAAAATACAAGTCCCTGAGCGTTCAAGTTGGCATCAAGAGATACCCATTCTTCGATTACAGAGCGTTCAAGTTC
This sequence comes from Gammaproteobacteria bacterium, assembly GCA_022447525.1. GTDB lineage: Bacteria > Pseudomonadota > Gammaproteobacteria > Arenicellales > Arenicellaceae > Arenicella. Next base: position 39,182 of record JAKVBA010000037.1, on the reverse strand, counting down.
TGGGAGATGATTTTGACAGCGTCGCACTAAGTATTCCGTTATCGACGTGGCCAAGTCTTCTTCAAAGTTTTTCGATTCAGCAGCCTGTTGTGTGAGCATAACGTAGTCGTCAATCTGCTCATGGAGACTTGCGATCATGGTAGGGTTGGGGGTGATGGCACTGAAGTGCGTTAAATACAATGAGGTCGGATTGAAAGCCATTACTCTGTCAATCGATTGATGTAGGGCCTCTGGGTCAAATTGGACTGGAGTAGTGGTTGGCATAATAAATACCTCGGAGTCTGACCGAAGTGCTCTATATGCAATACCTAGGGTATCGCCTGTGAACGCACTATTTGTGAGAGCATCGATAATGCAATAATGATGACGGGCATGACCAGGCGTATCGATAAAAGTGAGTGGTCTATCGCACCAATTCAATACCTCTCCATCCTCAGGAGATATTATCCTATCAGCGTCAATAGGTTTTATGTCTCCATATAGCTTGTTGAATTCTTCAGCACCATACACTGCTGTAGCGCCGGCGATGAGCTTGCTTGGATCGACCATATGCCTAGCGCCTCGCGGATGCACCACCAGTTTGGCATTTTTGCTGATATTCATGAGCTCACCGGCACCGCCCGCGTGGTCCAGGTGAATATGAGTAAGAATAATATAATCTACATGATCAAAACTCAGACCTAAGCTCTCAATACCTTTGGTAACCTGATCGACCGAGTATCTTGTGCCGGTATCAATTATAGCGAGTCTGTCTTTTGATCGAATTATATGAATAGCCGCCAGGCCTTCTCGATAGTAGTGAGCATCGATAGTGAAAATGTTTGAACCAGCAACTAATTCACTCATGGTATCTTGGCGGATGTTCATACTATTGTGGCTAATATCTAAAGAAAGTTGAAAGGATTGGCTTACTACAAGGTTCTTGTTTAACAGTGTAACTTAAAATTTAATGTGTTCTGAGGTTTTGTGAATTATGAAAAATACAAAAAACAACGAAAAAACTTTATCGGCAGCGGTGGCAACATCGATACTAGCAACTGCTTTGATGAGTGTATCACCGGCTGCTTCAGCGAGTTCGACCGAGCGTTGCGCTGATGTTGTAAAAGGCGGTAAAAACACCTGTGCTGTGAAGTCTTTGGGTATCTCCTGCCAAGGTAACGCTAAAGAGGACAATATGCCTGGCGCTTGGATTAAAGTTCCCGCTGGCACTTGTGGAAACATTGTTGCGATTTGTGCAGGAACTACAGAAGCGCCTGAGGGCACTAAAGAGAAAAAATTGGCTCGAGCGTGTAAAAAAATCGCAGAGCAAGATGATCCAAGTGTTACTGGCGGACGACTCGTTAATCAGTTCGGCGAGTCTATTTAGGGGAAAACTTAGATAGACCCTAGGCCATCTCTTGCATCGATGCATAAGTTCGCATGTGCGGCTAGTCAGGTAAATAGTAATTGCAGAAGAGTCTGCTGACAGAATTGTATTAATCTCTAAAAATAAATGAGTACGGTTTCTGCTGGCATGGAGCGAACTAATATTCCTTTACAACGGTGCCCAGTCATAAAGCGGCTTTGCGATAAACTGCAAAACCACGTTTTATTGCTGTATTGTGTTGTCTAAAACGAGATCACTTGGATAGAGACATGCTCCATTGTGGAATGGGCTTGCGCCCAGAATTGTTCGATAAAATTGTTCGACACAAACCTAAAGTAAGTTTTTTTGAGGCGCACTCAGAGAATTACTTTGGCGACTCTTTGACTCGTAAGAAATTGCTTGAATTTCGTCGGGACTATCCAATTAGTCTGCATGGCGTTGGATTATCACTAGGCAGAGCAGACCAATTAGATTTATCACATTTGGAACTGTTAAAAGAGTTAGTTGATGACGTAGAGCCAATGTTGGTTTCAGAGCATCTTGCATGGAGTGCCTATGCTCATATACATATCCCTGATCTGCTACCGTTACCCTTGATCGAGGAATCTCTAGATAGTATGTGTCAGCATATTGATCAGATGCAGAATGCCTTAGGGCGACAAGTATTGATAGAGAATCCCTCGAACTACTTAGTGTTCGATTTACTGCAAGTCCCTGAGCCCGAGTTTTTGAATTTGCTGGCTCAGCGCACTGGTTGTGGAATTTTGCTTGATGTTAATAACGTGTATGTCAGTGCACAAAATATCGGCAGAGATGCTAGGCAATATATCGAGGAGTTAGATACCCATGCAATCGGCGAGTTTCACTTGGCTGGGCATACAGCGGCTGCGCGTGATACTTACCATGGTTCTGAGCAAATACTGATCGACACCCATAACCAGCGAGTGTGCGACGAGGTCTGGGACCTATTCGACTATACCTTAGCAAAGCATGGAGGCCGCCCTGCTTTAGTTGAATGGGATTCTGATTTTCCAGATTTCTCTATCTTGATGGATCAAACTGAGTTGGTCTCGACCAAAATTTCTAACGCCAGCACAGAGATTGTTGCACCCCATTACAGCATCAATCAGATTGCTCGTACTACAGAAGAATCGCTATCAGGAAAGGGTAATAATCAACAATTGGGCGCGCTACAGTCTGACTTCTTAACCGACCTGTTGAAGCGAGTCCCGGCTAATAAAAGGGTGATCGAAAGTCAAAATCATAGAATTAGTGTGTACCAAAATAACTATTTTGCCGCGGTTCAGGATTATCTTTGTGAGGTCTTTGCAGCCGCAGTAGGAGTTTTGGGTAGCGATTTTTTTCGCCAAACCGTTAGAACTTTTATAGAAGATTTCCCTCCTAGCCAAGGAAATCTAAACCAGTATGGTTATCAGCTTATCGAATTCGTTGAACAGGTGGATGGATTGGATGGCATTCCTTACTTAACAGATTTACTGCGCTATGAGTGGGCTATACACAAAACCTACTATGTTGGGGTAGAGCATGATCTAGATCTAACTGCGATGTCTCAAGATGAATTATTGAGTGCCAGCGTTAGTCTACAACAGTGTGTGACGGTGGTGTCCTCAGAATTCCCTATCTACGAGATTCATCGCCAAAGCCTACCAACTTTTGATGGTGATGTGTCTATCTCACTCGATCAAAGCAAAGATCAGTTGTTGGTGTTTAAACTAGGGGACGGAGTTCAAACTGTAGTAATGAAGGATGCGTTGGCTCTGATGATTGTAGAGATCGAGAAAAACGGCAATTTGATGAAAGCAATCACTGCTCTAAGCGGGTCTGTAGCCCCATCAGACTTGTCAGCGGTTTTAACTTTTATATTGGAAAATAAACTGCTGACGAAAAATTAGCCTCACATAATACGAAAGATCAATAAGGGAAAATAAACCATGAAAAATCTATATCTTAGTTTTTGTCAGATTTGTAAAGCGGTTGTCGCACCAATAGCTGGCTTAGCAGCTCGCATCTAAATTGGGCTGATATTTTGGCGTTCTGGTGTTTTAAAGTTTGAAGATATGGAGTCGACCGTTGAGATGTTCGACCCTGAGGAGGATGGCGAATTTCTCATCTCCTTTTTACCTCAATTTATTCCACCAGAAATACCAGCTTATTTAGCAACCTTTGGAGAATTGCTGTTACCGGCTTTGTTATTTGTTGGTTTGCTGACTCGATTTGGCGCTGCCGGGCTACTAGTGATGACAATCGTGATTCAATTTTTTGTTCCTGGTTTTGAGAACGACGTTCATTATCTGTGGATGTTGGTGCTAGCCATGTTGATTGGGCATGGCGGCGGTAAACTTTCGGTGGACTATTGGATATTGAAAGATCGGTAGTTGGATCTCAGTAAATTTGTCCATCCTCTTAATTCCTTCAACAAAGAAGGGTTCTTAGATTTTTTGATGCCCTTGATTCCTAGCCAGAATCAAGGGTTTTTTTTGTTTGTGGCTTAGGTGTATCCTTGGCCATATGTCTAGTCAACAGTCAGAAAATTCACACGTTGTGGGGCGCTATGCTCCCAGCCCGACGGGCGATTTGCATTTAGGTAATTTGCGTACTGCATTGATTGCTTGGTTGCAAGCTCGCAGTCAGGGAGGTAAGTTTCTAATGAGAATGGAGGATACCGATACGCCTCGCGTGGTGGTTGGCAGTGATTTGAGAATATTAAAGGATTTGGAATGGCTGGGCTTAGACTGGGATGAGAGCGTGATTTATCAATCTGCGCGGCTGGAATTATATCAAGCTGCGATCGAGCAGCTTAGAGAGTCTGGATTGGTCTATCCGTGTTTTTGTTCCCGAAAAGATATCAGGCTAGCTGGCAGCGCTCCGCATGCACAGCCTGGTGTTTACCCTGGGATTTGTTCGAATCTCAACACAGAGGAAATTCGCCAGCGATCGATCGTCAAGCAACCAGCTTATCGACTTAGAGTGTCGGCTGATTTAAAAGAGAAGTGTGGCGATTTTGTCTTATTGAGAGCCGATGGAATCGTAGCGTACCAGCTTGCTGTAGTGGTTGACGACTTAGAGCAAGGTATTACCGATGTTGTAAGAGGCGCCGATCTCATTGATAGTACCGATCGGCAGCTTTATCTTGCCCAACAATTACACGCCAATGGTAGAGCGATTCAGTATCATCATATACCGCTGATGTTGGACAATGCGGGCAATCGGCTGTCAAAGCGAGATGGATCGTTATCGGTAAAACAATGGCGAGCGCAAGGTGGTACAAATGCTTCGATGCTTGGAATGTTTGCTGAACAACTTGGGCTGCAAGAATCAAGTACACCAATTTCTGCTGAAGAACTATTGTGCGTGGTTCGAACGGAACAAATAACGAGTCTAGCAATTGAACACTAGCGCGATATTGAATTTTGCGTCGAAACTGCTCGGCGTTCTTGCCACGCGGGTTAGTCTGATACCGGTGGGAGGCGGAGATATCAATCAAAGCTATGTCGCATCGACTCAGGCTGGTGACAAAGTTTTTATAAAAGTTAACCGCGATGTGGCCCCGTTACAAAGCGAGTTTGATGCGCTACGTCGATTACAAGATTTAGGGGTCAAATTTTATCCACAAGTTAAAGCGTTTGAACGGGGTCAAGATGGTGCGCTGTTAGCGCTCAATTTCGTTGAGTTAAGGTCGGTGACAGCAAGGTATGCTAGTTCGGTGGCTGACGCATTGAGGTTACAGCATGCAATTAGCTGTGACCGGTTCGGCTGGTTTGAAAATGGTCACATAGGATATTCAGTTCAAGTTAACGAATGGCGTGATGACTGGATCGACTTCTTTACCGATATGCGGCTGCTTCCGCAGTTGATTGCCGCTAGAGATAACGGAATGTCAGTGCAGTTGGTTAGAAAGGTCGAGAGAGTAATCAAGTCTCTCGGTCATATAATCGATACTAGTTTAATTCGGCCTGCTCTTGTTCACGGAGACTTATGGGTTGGAAATTTGGCAATTGATAACTTGTTGGATCAACCCTTGCTTTTTGACCCAGCCCCATACTTTGGTGATGCAGAAGTTGATATTGCCATGACAAAGTTATTTGGATCATTGCCAGAACAGTTTTATGAGTCTTATAAGAGTCAGGCGAGGGCTGATTCGGTTGGTGAACGGCATGCTGTGTATAATCTTTACCACGCACTAAATCATTTCAATATTTTTGGCGCCGGATATGAGCGGATGGTAGAAAATTTCTGTACTAAACTGCGAGCATGAGTGCATTTTTTGAAAAATAGTGCAATTTTGAAAGAAAACGGTTGACGCTTATGGATCTTTGGAGTTACTTTTAAGGGCCAGGCAACGAGAAGCAAGCGAAACAATTTTAAAAGCGGCTACAGTAGACATAACCCATTCGGGTACTACCCAAAGTTTTTAAATGATGCTAACTTATTGATCTGAAAAGTTTAAAGGTGTTTTTGTTCAAGTAATCCCAACCCGTACTTGAACGAGACTTGGGGGGGTAATGAAACCCTTTCCTTAAAAGCCTGTCGAGTCTTCAACCCCACTCGACAGGCTTTTTTTTCGCCTACAGTATTATCGTTATCACCCCTCTATTTTACCTCACGACCGATAATGTGGCTCTTGTCTGTGGTTTTCGTTGGGGGAACTGATAAAACTGATAATTTACAGTTGCTTTGCCGAAGTCGAGTAAAAAAATGAAGAGTAAGACTGGAAGGTAAGAATTGAAATCTATCGGTATATGTTGACGCTATTAAAGTCAATTGACTCACCGAGATCGGGCACTGTGCAGCTCTGATAGTTTCCAATCATTGATACACCATTTAAATCCCTTGGTCTTACTCGACTGTCAGCAATAATGACATCGGCATACTCGGTTAAAAAGGTGTTCAGCGAAGGGATGTTGTCAGCATCATAGAATACATCAGCGATCAACAATACCGATTCGCTCTTTGTCAGCGGTAGAGCGGAGATATTGTCGGACAAACATAACTCAACTCGATTTAATTCAGCATTGATTTCGACTGCGAGAAGTGCGCCAGGGTCATTGTCAACGGCCACAACGCTTTTTGCCCCAGCCAGTTTTGCGGCAATAGCAACCACCCCTGAACCGCTGCCAAAATCGACCACCGATTTGTTGACGACTTCGTGTGGGTTTTCGATTAAGTATTTTGCTAAGACCTGACCGCTTGCCCAGCAAAAAGCCCAGTAAGGAGGACCATCCATCAAAAATTCAACTTGCTCATGGGTTAAGTCATGTTGAGGGTAGCTTTCTTCGATAAGAGCAAGTTTTATCGATTCAACCATAGGAACAGATTGAATTGCTAGATTCCCATAAGGAACTTTACTTTGTAGTAGGCTAGTAAGTTGGTCAAACTTATTCGTTTGATTCATTGTGGTATTTTTACGCAAGTGTATAGATTGAGTTAAGCGAAAGTAGCGTGCATGCTAGACTTGGCCACTTTGTAATTACTGATCCACGACATGTACTCTATTGTATCGCAGATTAATGGATTTCTATGGGGACATATCCTCGTTTACCTGCTGTTATTCGCTGGCTTGTGGTTTTCGGTTAGCCTCAGATTGATTCAGGTGTCTGGTTTTCTCCATATGTTTGCTCTTGTGAGACAAAGCCGAGAAGCGGATCATTCAGGTATCTCTTCCTTTCAGGCCTTGTGTACCAGCTTGTCAGCCAGAGTTGGCACGGGTAATTTGGCTGGTGTCGCCATTGCAATATCACTCGGCGGGCCTGGTGCGGTATTCTGGATGTGGGTAATGGCGTTTTTAGGTATGGGTACGGCCTTTGCCGAAAGTCTGCTGGCGCAGGTATACAAGATTAGGAACAATCAAGGAGAATTTCGAGGAGGGCCAGCTTACTACATTCGAATTGGACTTGGAAATCCGTGGTTGGCCGGATTATTTTCTTTGTCTTTGATGTTCGGCTACACGCTTGTATTTAATGCAACGCAAGCCAATACGATAGCGGATGCGGTAAATCATACCTACGGTGTTTCCACCTTTACAACCGGGTTAATCGTGTGTGCCGTAGCCGCATTTATTGTGATTGGAGGCTTACGCTCGGTAGCTAAAGTTTCCGAATGGCTGGTGCCCATTATGGCTTCCTTGTTTTTGCTCGCTGCGTTGGGCGTGATTTTAATGAACTTACCAAAAATACCGGGTCTGTTAGTTGAAATAGTCAAGTCGGCATTTGGTTTTAGTCAAGTTGTCGGCGCAACCTTTGGTCTGGCTTTACAACACGGTGTCACTCGAGGCCTCTATTCGAATGAAGCTGGTGCTGGAAGCGTTCCTCAAGCTGCTGCGGCCGCATCACCTAAACCTAACCATCCTGCTACCCAGGGTTATATTCAAATGCTAGGTGTGTTTGTCGATACCATGATTGTGTGTACATGCACTGCCGTCGTGATCATGTTGGCGGGTGACTACAGCAGTACCGAAATGGAAGGTATCCGCATGACCCAAGATGCTATGTCCACCCATTTCGGCTTGCTTGGTGGCCATTTTATTGCCTTTGCAATATCGTTATTTGCGTTCACATCGATCATCGGTAACTACGCTTACGCCGAGAGTAATTTACACTTTTTTAGACTCGATAATCAGCTGGGTCGATTAGTCTTTACAATGATCTTTTTGGTGATGACGTTTGTTGGAACGCAAGCTGAGCTAAGGTTGGTATGGGCTATGGCTGACATGGCGTTCGGGATCATGGCTGTGATAAATGTTGTGGCAATTCTGCTGCTAACACCTACGGTCTACAACGTCGCCCGCCACTATCAAGAGACCAGTGGTGATTTCTCCCGTGATAATGTTTCGATACAAGGAGAAACCACAAAGGGGATCTGGTAGGCCGCACTAGCTTGGATTGCTATTCGCCAGCGAAACGATCTCTTTGATAACCAGCGGTTTGCTGATTCTGTCTAGAAAGTGACCCATACCTTCAATCAAAACCAGTCTGCTATTTGGCACTAATTCTGCCGTATGCCGTCCGTGCTCTACCGGAATAAGATAGTCGGCTTTGCCGTGTATCACCAGCGTTGGTTGTTGCAGAGATTTAAGTAAATCTATGCGATCTCCTGAATCCAGGATGGCCCATAACTGCCTCATGTAGCCATCAGGATAGAAAGATCGATCATAGCTTCTAGCGCCGATCACCTTCCATTGTTCTTCGCTTAGTTCAGCGACTTTGCCATCTAGTTGTTGCCCCATTCGTACGGTTCTGGCGATGGCTTGTTCGCGGGTCGGAATGCCATTGGTTTGTTCAAGTTCAACTGTACCCTGTGGTAGCTCAGCAGCTCCGCTTGTGGACATGATTGAAGTAAGTGTCTTTACTTTATCAGGCGACTTAAACGCCATTATTTGGGCAATCATTCCTCCCATAGACATGCCGACAACGTGGGCCGATTCAATCTCTAGGTAGTCAAGTAAACCCAGCGCATCATCCGCCATATCACTTAGTTTGTAGGGCGCACCAAGTGACATGCCAACCTTGTAGCGCAGACCAGTGATTACCCCGGGAGTATCGAGATTATAGAGCTTAGATGACCAACCAACATCACGATTATCAAATCTTACAACATGAAAGCCGGCATCCACTAGACCCCAAACGATGTCATCGTCCCAATGAATTAATTGTCCGCCTAGGCCCATCACGAGCATAATGGTGTCGTCTTCTGGATTTCCGAATTCTTGATAAGCAATGCTGATCCCGTTGGTATGAGCATAGTACGTCGGGTATTCAATCTGCTCGGAACGAGCTGCTTGTGCCTCGATTAAAAAAGAAAATAGAAACAGTGCAAAGAGAAAATGGGTAGGTCGAAACATTATATTTTTTTATTGTTTTGTTTGAATATCTAAGCCTAAAGCAGAATATGAGAATAGGCAATTCACTTAGATGTCTCTGCTTAATTATAGACACGCTTTCTACGATCTTAAATCATTACTTATTAGCCGGCGTCCGCAGCTGATCGCAGTTGTGCTTAATGCTAACGGCCTTGACCTAGATGAACTCGGAAGATCTTGCCATTCTTGGGCATTGTGGCGATCGTACACTCTTTGTTTTCGTTCCTCGGAGGAATCAGTTATGCTGGTGCGACAACGCTCAGATTTCACAATTCCAGAAAAACCAGAGAGGTTTTATGATTAATAATCGGTTCTGGATGAAGTCTCATTTTTATAGCGGCTGATTTATGCTTGAAATTTTAAACTATGCGTAAATTTCAATTGGTTAAATGGTAGACTGCTGTTCGATAGCCAATCATTAGGTTTAATCTAGGCCTTGTCGTTTTTCTACCTAAGCTCTGTTCAATGAAATTCGCTTTTCTCACAAATCAGCCCTCTTACTACCAAATGCATTTTGCGCGCGCGATGGTAAAGGAGCTGGGCGAGCAAAACTTCAGAATAGTATTCTATAAAGACACCACTGCCGACCGTAAAGAGATGGGTTGGATCGATGAGTATCAGGAAAGATACATTATTCGATACGCTGCCACCAATATCGAGAAGCAAATAGCCCATAAATGGATAGAGCAGGCTGATGTTGTCATTCAGGGCCGATTTCCAGTCAATCTAATCAAACATCGTATCCGAGCTGGAAAGTTGACTTTTGCTGCCCAAGAGCGTCTTTGGAAGCGCCCGCCGACTTTTCTAAGAAAGATATCTAGGTTCCCTCATTTATACAAAAACTACTTCTCGATCAATAAGCCTAACTATCACTTTCTTTCAATAGGTGCGCACGCCGCTCAAGATCTACTTGATCTTGGTGTGTTTGAGGGTCGTTGCTGGCAGTATGGATATTTTATCGACTGCCCAAATAGTCAGCCTAAAGTACATCGAACTCATTTAAAGTTGCTTTGGTGTGGACGGTTTTGTGAATTCAAGCAACCAATAAAAGCGATAGAGGTACTGGCAGCGCTGTGCAATCGAGGCGTTCCTGTACGGCTGACGATGGTTGGAGATGGAGAGCTTCGAGAGCAAGCACAAGCGCACAGTCACGCACTTGGTGTACATGACTTGATTACTTTTGCAGGTTGGCAAAAACAAGTCGACGTTTACAAGGCAATGAGCGATGCCGACTTATTTTTAATGACCAGTCATCAGGGTGAAGGTTGGGGACTGGTGGTTAATGAGGCTATGAGTCACGGTTGTGCTGTGGTCGCTGATGCCGCACTTGGATCTGCAACTGTACTCATAGAGCATGCTAAAACTGGCTTGCTCTATCATGATCAAAAGATCAAGCAAGTGGCAGATCAAATAGCTGACACTCCGTTGAGCGACATTAGAGCTATGGGCATAAACGCCCGTGACAATATCAGTTTAAATTGGTCTGCGTCAGTAGCTGCCAACAGAACAGTAGAGCTCTCTAGTTTGCTATTAAAGGGAAAAATTGAGGAGGCAGATTGCCTCTTTCAAGACGGTGTTTGTTGTCCAGTTCGATGAGACAGCTTTCACAAAAAATAGCGACTTATTATGGTGTGGCCGCAGTATTGTGTTGGTCGACTGTGGCTACCGCATTTAAAATCAGTCTTCAGTATTTAACGCCAGTTCAGCTTATTTTGGTGGCGTCGACGGTGTCTATTGTTGTGCTAGTCATTTGGTTGGCAACTCAAGGAAAACTGTCCGAGCTCTGGAAGCAGCAAAAAAATGTTTACATTGTATCGATACTCTTTGGGTTCTTAAATCCTACTCTCTATTACGTTCTTTTGTTCGAGGCTTACGATCGGCTACCCGCTCAAGAAGCACAAGCCTTGAATTACAGTTGGGCGATAGTGATGACCTTTTTGGCTGTACCAATATTGAAACAAAAATTGCATTGGTATGACTACCTTGCAGCCGCTATGTGTTACTTGGGGGTCGTTGTGATTGCCACTCGAGGGGATCTTTTGAGCATGGATTTTGCTAATCAAATTGGTGTCGTCTTAGCCCTATTGAGTACCGTTGTATGGGCGACCTACTGGATCTTCAATCAAAAAGACAAGCGAGATCCTATTTTAGGGTTATGCTTGAACTTCATTTTCGCACTGCCAATGCTGATAGTGCTCGCGTTATTGAAAGGCGAATTGAATTTTATTGATGTTCAATGGAAAGGTCTTTTTGCAGGTGTGTATGTCGGTGTGTTTGAGATGGGCTTGGCTTTTATTTTTTGGCTTGCGGCAATGAAGCGCGCGGAAAATACCGCAAGGTTAGCCAATCTGATTTTTGTGTCACCATTTTTATCATTGGTGTTCATTTATCTGATACTTGGAGAGGCTATTTTACCCAGCACTGTCACGGGTCTCGTCCTTATCATCCTCGGACTGGTCTCGCAGCAGTGGTTTACCAGTATGAGACCAAAGGTAAAATTACTAGATGAAGGATAAAACAAAACTAATCAATGCTGGTCGAGTAAAGAGATATACCGGCGCGGCTGTAAACCCCAGGCTGGTTAGAGCATCCACTATCGTCTTCGATACCGTTGAGCAGATGAATGAGGCGGCTAAACAGTGCAACAACTCCGTGGAATACTATGGGCGCAGAGGGACAGCCACCACGTTTGCGCTAACTCAGGCTATTGCAGAGCTGGAAAATGCCGAAGGTTGTTATGTTTACTCCTGTGGCACAGCCGCTATTACATCGTCATTATTGGCGTTTCTATCACATGGCGACCATGTGCTAATGGTTGATTCGGTCTACGAGCCAACGCGAGAGTTTGCCGACGGAACATTGACACGGCTTGGTATCGAAGTTAGTTATTACGATCCATTGATCGGCGCGAGAATCGAATCCTTGATACGGGCAAATACCAAGGTGATTTTTTTAGAGTCGCCGGGCTCTTGGACCATGGAGGTTCAAGATGTACCAGCCATCGCGAAGGTAGCAAAACAGCACGATGTCGTTACCATAATCGATAACACGTATGCCACGCCCATCAATTTTAGGCCGCTTGATGTGGGGGTAGATGTTTCTATTCATTCGGCGACAAAGTATCTCTGTGGTCATTCGGATGTCATGCTTGGGGTCGCCAGTGCAAATGCGGCTAGCTGGCCGACGTTACAAAAATACAGTTATCAGCTGGGCCATTGTGCAGCGGTGGATGATTGCTACTCAGCTCTGCGCGGTCTTAGAACATTGTCTCTGAGAATGAGTCAGCATAACGACAGTGCGGTTTATTTGGCAAGTTGGTTGCAAAAGCAAAATCTGGTTCATTCAGTGCGTCATCCTGGGTTCGACGATTGTCCAGGCTCAGAGTATTTTCACCGAGATTTTTCTGGTGGCAATGGTCTTTTTTCAGTGTTGCTTAAATCAGGCAACCAACAGGCTCTAGATGCAATGCTGAATAGTTTTGAGCATTTTAAGATGGGATTTTCTTGGGGTGGGTTTGAAAGTCTGGCTCTTGGCTCTATGACAATGAGTAATCGACGAACAGTAACGGACTGGCAAGATACTGAGCCGATATTAAGGCTGCACATTGGGCTGGAAGACGTCGAAGATCTCAAAGCCGACTTAGCGCAAGCGCTGGCTGTGTACGCCAACTATCTTTAACGGAGAGAGATTCGATGAACGATATTCCCCAATGGCTGAGCCTTCTACCTCCAATCGTGGCATTGGTTTTCGTTCTTTGGCGAAAGGAAGTGGTTTCTGGTTTGCTGTTAGGTTTATTTACCTCAGAATTGTTACTCACTCTGCAAGCGGGTCAATTTGGACTATTTACGGCATTTCTTAACACCATAGAACGTGCCGTTGCAAAACTGTCTGAAGCGGGTAACGCTCGTTTAATTTTATTCAGCCTTTTGATAGGGGTGCTGCTCGCATATATGCGATTTTCTGGTGGCGTAGCGGCTACCGTCAATAAAATGATCAACGCAGGTGTCGCTAGCACTGCCAGACGCACAGGGATGATGACCTTCGGTACCGGCGTGGTTGTGTTTTTAGAATCAAATCTCAGTGTCCTTACGGCGGGCATTGTTTCTAGAGGCTTGTTCGATAAATTTAAAATGAGTCGAGAACGTTTGGCTTACATCATTGACAGCACATCAGCGCCGATTTGCATTTTGATCTTTTTAAATGGTTGGGGTGCTTTCGTCATGGGCTTGATTGCGCCGTATGAACTTGCCCAAACACCCGTGTCAATGATGATTGGTGCGGCGACACTTAACGTATACGCGTTGTCTACCTTGGCTCTGGTTTTTTATACCGTCTGGACGGGAAAAGTATACGGCCCATTGGCTACAGTAGAGCAATCTCTTACAACACCACAAATTGAGAGCGAACAGAGTGTAGAAGGTCGTGCTAGAGATATGTTGGTGCCGCTCGTGGTGTTAGTGGTTAGTATGATTTTCTTTATGTATTTAACTGGTAATCAAGTCTTGATTGACAAGGGTCAGTCTCCAAGTGTGATTGATTCGATACTGTCGGGTAGCGGCGGCAAGTCGGTTTTATACGCGACTATTTTGGCAACGCTGGTGTCTTTCAGTATGTTAGTTATCCAGCCTCGATTTAATCATCAGACATTAATGTCCGAGGGTTTTAAAGGTATGTCGGAGTTGTTACCTTTGGTGGCGATTCTCTTTGTTTCGATTTGTCTAGGCGCAAGTGTTAGAGAGTTGGGAACCGGAGAGTTTATATCAGGCTTAGTAGCAAGTTATTTGCCATTATGGATAGTGCCAGCCATTGTATTTATAGCGGGTGCGTTTGCCTCATTCACAACAGGAACGTCATGGGGCACGTTTGCTCTGATGGTGCCGATAGCAATGCCAATATCGATCAACTTAGGCATTTCGCCTGAACTCATGCTTGCCGCCGTGTTAGGAGGGGGTGTTTTTGGCGATCACTGTTCGCCGGTATCCGACACCACGGCCGTAAGTTCTTTGGCCGCGGGTTGTGATTTACTCAGCCATGTCAAAACTCAATTACCTTATGCTGCAAGTTGTGGTCTATTTACCGTAGTAGTTTACCTATTGCTCGGTGTTTCAATGATATGAGCTTCGGTTGCCAATCAAGATGATTTAACAGTTGGCTTTGTACAATCTGGTCACATTGTGCAAGTGTGTCGAAGGAACATCACTGACGGTGCTTAACCGTTATGAACCCGACCAAACAAGTTCAGAACAGACATCTCATCACCAGCCCATATATAGTTTCTTTCTCATATATCGCCTTGGAAGACAACCGCTAGCGTCGTTTACGCTTTACTGCAACACATCAGGTTCAGCAATTGCAGATGCTGTTAAATAAACTTTATTGGGGGCGTTTGGACTCGATGCCGATTTTATAAAGTTGTAGTTTAGACGGTAAGGTTTGGCCAGTGAGTTAGTTACACAGAAACCAAAGCGATTGATGGTGGTACAGAGGTAGAGCCAGTTGCAGAGGTATCAAGTTGGTGTCTCAGTCTACTAGGTTTTACAGCCAGGAAGCGATAAGAGGTAGCCAGACAAACGAGAGCAGTGTGCTATATCCAAGCAGTGTGGCACAAAAACGCGGTGAAAGCCCAGCTTGAATGGCCATGATACCGGGCGTGATCATACAGGGCATGGCAGCTTCGAAAATGGTTGCCTTGACGATGGCTGGATTGTCGGTAGTAAATTTTAACATTAAGATGGCTAACATCGGCGCTGCTAACATCTTCAGACCGATAGCACAGATGAGTGGAGCTCGATGTTCCGGAAGAAGTTGAGGCTGAAATTGAAGCCCAATAACGACCAATGCCATAGGCATCAAAAGTTGGCCTAGGATTGTTAATGCCCCAGAGAGTGCTGAAACAGCCGGTTCTATGGGCAAAAAGCTAGCAACAATCAAGGCTAAAAACGGTGGGAAAGTGAACACTCTTTTTACTACACCAAAGAGCGATACGGTATGTCCCGAGCCAGTTGGAGCGTAAATCGCAATCAAAATTAGGCCAGCCGTACTCAGCATCAAAAAGCTACCTAATTGATCATAGAAAATGGCGTAACTTAAAACTTCGTCGTCAAAAAATGCTTGCACCATTGGGTATCCTAAGAAAGACGTATTTCCTAGAATAGCCAGTAAAATTGCAGCGCCTTCAAGCGGTTTAGGGAAACTGAGTAGCCTAGATATAGCGAGCATGCTTAAGCCGCCGAGTAAAGCCCAAGTCCAAGCAAACGCTGCGGGAAGTAACATGGCAACGTCAAATTCAAGCGCCGGTATCTTGAGTAAAATAATACTCGGCATGGCCAAATAAATAATGTAGTTGTTTAGCCATTTAACCGTAAATGCGGCATTATTAACCCGAAACTTTGCTAGGTATCCAACAAGAAAGAAGCCGACAATAAAAGCGACGGTCTGCATTAGTGTTGGCTCTCAATTTCAATTAGTAACTTAGACTCGCTAATCTGAGTACCCCTTACCGTTATCACGCTCACGTCACATCGCCTCTAATTCTTCCCAACGCTCAAAGCATTGTTCCAACTCTTCTTGCGCCAGCTTTAATTCGTTGCCCACTTCGGCAATTTTACTGGTACTCTGTTGGTAAAATTCAGGCTCAGCCATGGTGTTAGTCAGCGATTCGATTTTGGTTTCGAGTTCGTCAATTTTTTGGGGCATTTGATCGAGTTCGCGCTGTAACTTATAGCTCAACTTTTTATTTGATTTGGCGGCGATGGGTGCGGGTTTGCTATCTGTCTTTGGTTTTTCGACCTCTTTGCTCGCTTCCGCTAACAGTAGATTGCTGCGCTTTTGTCGCAACCAGTCATCATAGCCGCCGACGTACTCATAGACTTTGCCGTCACCTTCAAATGCAATTGTGCTGGTGACAACATTATCCAAAAAGGTGCGGTCATGGCTAACTAAAATAAGAGTGCCAGAATAGTCCATCAAAAGTTGCTCGAGCAGTTCTAACGTTTCGTAGTCAAGATCATTAGTTGGCTCGTCCAGAACTAAAAAATTGAATGGTTGAGTAAACAACTTGGCTAGCATTAGGCGGTTTCTTTCACCGCCTGAAAGTTTCGCAGCAGGGGCTCTTGCACGCGCAGGGCTGAATAAAAAGTCCTGCAAATAACCCATAATATGTTTACGCTGACCGTTAATTTCGATTTCGGTATTGCCTGAAACGTTATCTTGTACGCTCAGATCGTCTCGAATCGCACTACGATGTTGGTCCAAATAGGCCACTTCCAACGACGTGCCAATTTTGATCTGACCTTGTTGTGGAGCGTTTTCTCCCGTCAGTATTTTAATTAACGTCGATTTACCACAGCCGTTGGGGCCGATAACCCCAACTTTGTCGCCGCGCATAATTCGGCATGAAAAATCATCGATAATGACGCGCTCATCAAACGATGCGTGTAGGTTTTTGGCTTCGATAACGATCTTGCCTGATTTGCCAGCCTGATTAAGATTTATGCTGGCCGTGCCTTGTCGTTCACGCCGCTGTTTACGTTCCTCACGCATTTTTTTTAGGGCTCGGACACGTCCTTCATTGCGTGTACGACGCGCTTGAATTCCTTGACGAATCCAGACCTCTTCTTGTGCTAGT
>JAKVBA010000037.1:14329-22303 GCA_022447525.1 Gammaproteobacteria bacterium | reverse complement strand
TTAGCCTTATTGGTCATATAGGCTTGGAAATTACCTGGGTATGACGTGATGATGCCCCGATCTAACTCAACAATTCGCGTGCAGAGCTTATTTATAAAGCTTCGGTCATGCGAGATAATAACCAGTGTGGCATTTAGACCAAGGAGTAAATTTTCCAGCCAGAGAATAGTATTAATGTCTAAATGGTTGGTCGGCTCATCCAGCAATAAAATATCGGGATCTAACACCAATGCTCTTGCCATCAAAACTCGACGTTTCATGCCACCTGAAAGTTGAGCGAATCCTTGCTCAGCGTTAAGCTCAAATTTAGAGCATAGCGTCTTCACTTGACGATCGAGCGACCAGGCGTCAAGTTCGTTCAACTGGTTTTGCAGTGTTTCTTCATCTCCTCGTTGGCCATAAAAATCGCATAATACTTGACCTCGCTCCGGATCTCCCAAAGCGATCACACTGCGAATATCATGATCGACATCATTTGGCACTTCTTGAACTAGTCGGCCAGTAATGGTCCCTTGTTGCCGCACCAACTCGCCGTCATCAGGTAGATGTTCACCGTCGATCATTTTAAGCAACGTGGATTTTCCAGCGCCATTTCGACCAATCAAGCCGATGCGTTCACCGGGTTCGATTATTAGATTCGCTTGGTCTAAAATGGCATCAGCGCCAAAGCTGATAGAGACATCTTTGAGTGTGATTAAGGCCATAATATAAGTGCGGATTCGGTTTTTCTTGCCGGTGGCGATATGCTAGCGGCGTGAAGTCTACCATTTTATTCTATGAATTCATGCACCACTGAGGCTCTTGAGCATAATTCTTACACGAATGTCCCAAGTAACGTTTACTGGTTGGCGCCTACATTATCGATAGGAGTATTGTCATGCTAGTTGAACAAATAGCGGTTAATAATAGTCTTAGGAACTATATGTACCTGGTGGCATGTCCCGAAACAAGAGAAGCGGCGGCGATAGACCCGCTAGACCACGAGACGGTATTACATAGAGCCTCAGAACTTGGTTGGCAAATTCGTGGTGTAATCAACACCCATGAACATTTTGATCATATTGGCGGCAATGAGCCAGTAATTGCCGCTACCGGAGCAACATTATTTGCTCACCATCAGGCGATGGATAAAATCCCCAATGTTGATGAGGGCTTGAAAGCTGGCGATGCTATTCAGATTGGTACATCGGTGGAACTAATAGCATTGGATACACCCGGGCATACATTTTGCCATACCTGTCTCTACTATATCGGAGACAACGCCGCTAAGTCCGACAGTGAACTACCCGCTTTATTCAGCGGTGATACTCTGTTCAACGCGGGTGTCGGGAATTGCCACAACGGTGGCAATCCAGAGACGTTGTATCAGACTTTTAAAGAACAACTATTTCGTCTGCCAGATTACACCCGAATTTTTCCAGGACACGATTACATCGTCAATAACTTAGAGTTCACCCTAGATCGTGAACCCAACAACACCGCAGCACAAAGTCTGCTGGCAGCCATGCAACAATGGCCCAGCGATACCCATTTTGTATCTAACATTGCCATGGAAAAATTGGTCAACGCTTTTTTTCGGCTGAGCAGCGCAGAAATCATCGATAACTTAAAAGGCAAATTTACAGAACTGTCAGACCAACCCAGCGAAGAAACTGTGTTTTTGAAGTTAAGAGAACTGAGAAATCATTGGTAGCGAGAGAGCAAATTACAATGGATTTATACCCGTCTAGATCGGTTCAGGGGTTCTCAGTAGCCTTGCTGCTTTTATATCTATTTAGCCCACTTACCAGCGCCCAACAAGAAGACTTCACCAAACTCATAGTTTTTGGAGACAGTCTTTCTGACACCGGAAACTTAGCCATTATTGACCTTCCGTCTCCGTACTTTAGTAACCGTATTTCCGATGGACCTGTGGCGGTTGATTTTATTGCGACTAGCATTGGTTCGAATGCGAATTCTTCGCGACACTTTTTGGGTTCGCCAGTTGGATTTAACTACGCGGTTGCAGGCGGCAATATTGTTGGCGATGATCGAGAGGATTTAGCAAGTCAGATAGATGTGCATCTTAATCGAATCAATGACCAAACAGACCCGAATGCCTTATACGTGGTATTCGCTGGCGGTAATGATCTTCGAGATATTCGATCAATCGGCACTGCATCCATAGCAGCTCAACGCATTAATGCCGCTGTGGCGCAATTAGATGCTCAAATTCAGCGTTTAGTCGATGCAGGTGCTCGCGCCTTTTTCGTGCCCAATGTGCCAAACATTGCTCGTATTCCAGAAACTCTAGAAAGAATACCCTCAGATCAAACGGTCTCCAGCAGAGCACAAACGTATGTGCAGCAATACAACAACGCTCTCGCACAGACTTTGCAGAAGTATCAATCTAGAAGTGATTTGGCTTTCACTACGTTTGATCTTTATGCAGCATTTGAAAACATCTTAGATAACTTCTCAAGTTTCGGGTTTCGTAATCGAGAAGAAGGGTGTTTTAATCCGTCGGATTTTCCATTTAGTGTATCTAACCCGCCGATCGAACTTGAGTGCATAATTTTTGATTTTGAATCCAGAGTGTTCTTTGACAATATTCACCCCTCCAGCAGAACAAATGAGTTGCTGGGAGCACAAATGGTAGCGGCGCTACCAAGCTTAGGTACTATTGATTCGAGAAACAGAAGGTCTACGATTCCCGCCATCCTTGACCTGTTATTTGATGATTGAACGATCAGAAACTTTCCTTGCGAAATTGGTCAGGAGTAACTGAGTTTGGGGCACTCGATCAACGTCGTGTTACAACAAATGGCGGTAATGTTGGACGCTGGTATTCCTCCAGATAAAGCCTTGGCCGCACAATTAAAAGGGCACAGTAACAAGAAATTCCACACAAAGATCAGTAAGGCACACGATTTGGTTGCACATGGCCTTAGTCTCAGTAAAGCTTTGCACAAACAAGGTCTAATTTCTCGGTCAGACAGTGTTTTGTTAGACGTCGGAGAACAATCGGGCAACCCAGCGGACGCACTAAAGCTGTTATGTGCTGTGCGCCAAGACCAAGCGGTGACTTTAGGTGCGTTGCGCTCGGGGCTAGTATTACCTCTGGCGATTCTTGCCATTGGTGTGATTTTTGGCGTAGTGATTAAGGTCTTTACCGGTTCCTCTTTAATCAGTGCTTTGGCAAATATCTTTTGGCCTGCCGCATGCGTATTAATTGCTATAAAGCTTTTGCTTTATATTATTGACATGGATCAGCCAAAGCTTTTTAGTGCGTTGTGGTCTTTACCTGTGTTGAAAGAATTCTTTAAACGACCCGGCTCCTACGTTCAACTGGCTTTCACGCAGTATTTCTATCAGCCCCTACTTTGGCAAATTCGAGCTGGCTTACCCGCTGATCGAGCGATATCAAATTGTGGACTGCTGCTCAGTAATAGCGATTTTAAACGTCGGGTGTCT
Source organism: Gammaproteobacteria bacterium (assembly GCA_022447525.1). Classification (GTDB taxonomy): domain Bacteria; phylum Pseudomonadota; class Gammaproteobacteria; order Arenicellales; family Arenicellaceae; genus Arenicella. The sequence goes on along the minus strand of JAKVBA010000037.1, from coordinate 18,850 downwards.
TCGGCTAGCTTGTTGATTTCCAAAGGCACCAGTTTGGGTGGGGCATTAGGTTCAGCAGGGTTGATATTATCGAATCGTTTGCGCAGCATTTTACACACCGGTGACCAAAGTGGTCAGTTCGATCAAGCTATCACTCATGAGCTCAATTTACAACGCAGTGAACTAAAGCAAAAATACAAAAATATGGTCCAATGGTGGCCGAGACTAGCGTATGTAGTAGTGGTGGTAGTAGTCTCGGGATTTTTTGTTTGAGATCGCGAGGGCTGCAACCTGAATTGAGCGGTTTTGAACCTTAGGACTTGCTATCAGTTTGATACTGGAACTAGCTGAAGCCGTTGACCTCACGCAGGTCAGAATTGACTTCCCAGTCATGCAAATCGATTCACGAGCTCGTCGTCGAGTGATTTCTATACGTAAAAGCTAAAAATCTCTTCAAAATAGGCTATTCATGGTAATTTAAAGCCCTATAATCCGAAGTTTTACAGCGTAGTCTGTGGAAGACCTAAGCGATCAACTTTTGTTCCCAAAAATTACGGCGACAATGGTGGTCTTTCGACCCCTTGAGGCACTTTTGGGCTAAGAGCTTGGCCGTGTAGGTCCTCAATATATTAATTATAATTAGCTTAGGCGAGGAAAATACAATGTCGTTTGATGATCGTGATGGTTTCATCTGGATGGATGGTGAGTTTGTTGATTGGCGTGATGCAAAAGTACACGTCCTAACTCATACTTTGCATTACGGTGTTGGTGTCTTTGAGGGCGTTCGTGCTTACGCTACCGATAATGGCCCAGCAATTTTTCGTCTTGATCGCCACACGGAGCGATTGCACCAATCTGCCAAGATCATGGGTATGAAAATCCCATTCTCAGACGAGGTTATTAACCAAGCTCAGTGTGAAGTTGTTCGTAGAAACGGTTTGAAATCAGCCTACCTTCGCCCAATGGCTTACTATGGCGCGGAAGGTATGGGTCTCCATGCCGGAAATCTTAAGTGTCACTTAATGGTTGCCGCTTGGGAGTGGGGTACTTATCTTGGTGATGATGCCCTTGAAAAAGGCATTCGGGTTAAAACGTCGTCGTTTACTCGCCACCATGTCAATAGCACTATGGCAAAGGCAAAAACCAATGGCCACTACACCAATTCCATTCTAGCTACCCAAGAAGCCGCTAACTCGGGCTACGATGAAGCTTTATTACTGGACCCAAATGGCTACGTTGCTGAGGGCGCAGGAGAGAACATTTTCGTGGTTCGTCGTGGCAAGGTTTACACACCTGAGCTGACCTCAGCATTAGAGGGCATCACTCGAGACACCATTGTTGATGTGCTCACCAACGATATGGGGCTTGAACTAGTTGAAAAGCAAATCACGCGTGATGAAGTTTATACCGCAGATGAGGTGTTCTTTACTGGCACTGCAGCCGAAGTGACGCCAATTGCCTCATTGGATGATCGTGAAATCGGTGATGGCAAACGTGGTTCAATCACAGCCGATGCGCAAGGACGATATTTCGATATTGTTTACGGTCGTGATAAGTCACGTGAGAGTTGGTTAACTTACCTTTAAGCTAGCTCAGCGTGGAATTAGTTGGTGGCCTTTAGTTAGCTGGTCTCATCAATGACTGACACCATTAAGAAATACCTCATCGTCGGCCCATCTTGGGTTGGCGACATGGTGATGGCGCAAAGTCTATTCATAGATATTAAGGCGCGTGAACCAGAAGCCATCATTGATGTGCTGGCTCCAGCGTGGACCTCGGCCATGGTCGACTGTATGCCTGAGGTTTCAGAGTTGGTTGCAGCCAACTTTGCGCATGGCAAATTAGGGCTAGGAGAGCGTTATCGGCTCGGTAAATCATTGCGGGATCGAGGCTATACTAATGCAATTGTGCTCCCTAACTCATTGAAATCCGCGCTAGTTCCAGCTATCGCGAAAATACCAACACGAACTGGCTTTATCGGTGAGCAACGTTGGGGTCTTGTCAACGACATTCGAAAATTGGATAAGGTGGCGTTGCCTATGACCGTGCAAAGATTCATCGCATTAGGTTTGCCAAAAGATGCCGCCACCAGAGAGTTGGTGTCCATTCCAGCGCCCAAATTGATTGCAAATACTGACTCTGCAAAGTCAGTAATGACTCAAAATAATCTGCTCGCGGATAAAAAGGTCCTTGCACTTTGCCCTGGCGCCGAGTTTGGCGCGTCAAAGCAGTGGCCGGCCAAGTACTATGCTGAGGTTGCACAATATTATTTAGCACAGGGTTGGCGGGTCTGGCTTTTAGGTTCAAATAACGACGCCGCCACCTGCAACGAAATTAACCAGATAGCCCATCAATCTTGTGACGTGCTAGCGGGTAAAACCACGCTACCACAAGCCGTCGATTTAATCTCCAGGGCTTCCTTAGTGGTGAGTAACGATTCGGGCTTGATGCACATCGCTGCGGCGTTACAGATTCCTCTTGTTGCTGTTTATGGATCGACCGATCCGGGCCATACACCGCCCTTGAGCGTCAATCACTCGATTGCGCGTCTTGGCTTAGAGTGCAGCCCATGTTTTAAACGTGATTGTCCATTGGAGCATTTGAACTGCTTAAATGATCTGCAGCCAAGCCGAGTGCTCGAGCTGAGTGAGGGGTTGGTTTGAAAATTTTAGTGGTGAAACTTACGTCTATGGGTGATGTGTTGCATCTAATGCCTGCATTGAGTGATCTGAAAAGACAATTCCCGGATTTGTCCGTTGATTGGATGGTGGAAGACAGTTTTGCTCAAATACCTACTTGGCACCCAAGTGTGTCCAAAGTGATACCCGTTGCTACTAGGCGTTGGCGCAAACTGAAATGGACAAATATCAAAGAGTTTTTAAGCTTCTGGAAGCAGCTTAGATCTGAACGTTATGATGCGGTGATTGATGCTCAAGGCTTAATTAAAAGCGCGGTATTTAGCCGATTTGCCCGTGTGGCTCAGGGAGGCAAACGAATTGGCTTTTCTGGAGATTCAATTAAAGAAAGTCCTGCTGCTAAATTCTACCGACAAACGGTAATTGTTGATCGCAAGATGCACGCCATCGATCGACTGCGGGCGCTATTTTCAGGTGGTTTCGAGTATCAAATACCCAGTGACAAGCCAGACTATGCCTTACCTTCGTACTCGGTTTCCTCTCGTGATTTACCCACAATTTTTCTATTGCATGGAACCACATGGGCGACCAAACATCTACCAGATTCGTTTTGGCGTAAATTGGCTGAACTCATCGCTGAGGATGGGTACAAAGTGCTGTTATGCTGGGGTAACGAAACCGAGAGATTACGTGCACAATGGATTGCTGACGGACAAGACGATGTTGAAGTTTTGCCAAGGTCGAGTTTAACTGAGCTAAAAGGAATGATGGCTAAAGCCAGTGGCGCTGTTGCAGTTGATACCGGTCTTAGCCATTTAGCAGCGGCTTTAGCACTCCCATGTGTGTCAATCTACGGTTCTACTGACGCGCAATTGACCGGTGCACTGGGTGAAAATCAAACTTGGATTCAAAGCAAATACCCGTGTTCACCTTGTCTGCTAAAAACGTGTCCAAAACTTACTAAGCAAGTTACTGAACCGCCTTGTTACCAAGACATCAAGCCAGCGGATGTGTGGCAGTCGCTTTACGAGCAAATAGCCTAACTACTGCTTGTCTTACCGCTCAAAGAAAAATTAGCTCTGTCACTTTGTTTATCGAGCCCGTTGCTCGCCACCTTTTATTCCTAGATCATACCTCGCGCAGTCAATAACCCCATTGCAAACTGCACAGAGCTTGCTATCACCAAAATCACCCAAATGCCGCTCAGTGTCGAGAGTGCGAAGCGTTTAAGATAACCATATTCGCCTTTACTTAGTAGTTGCCAATACAAAACGAAATCCATGGCCACTACGCCGAACGAGACGTACTTGTAAATATTTGAATAAAGACTGAACTCAATTGGCAATAGACCCAACCAGCCCAGAGTTAAGATACCAAGCAGTGTATTGAGCGAAAGTAGCATACTCACCACCACCATGTGCTCTACCCAATTGAAGTTGAGTTTTCTGCAAAACAACCAAGGTACTAGCGCGGCAAGTGGTATTGCTACGATAAACAAAAGCTTTTGATTAAATAGCACGCTCTTAATTGCCTCTTCACTCAAGGTGATGTCTGAACCATTAGCGTCTAGATTAGCTTGAATTTCTCGCAACATATATTGGACTGGAGAGTTAACCGCAAAACTCCATAACACTGCTTCGATCGCCAGTAAAACAAGCAGCAAACCAATGAAGTTCACGTAGGTTTTTCGTTTACCTTCTATATACTCTAGGCAGAGGAAGCCTGGTTTGTAGCTCAATTCCAAGCATGCCCGCCAAAAACCGCGATCCAAGTCAAATAAGCCTGATAAAAACTCGCCGGAAAAAAGACGTCTTAGAGTAATGCGATCGGTGGTCGCGATCTGACCACACTCAGGGCAAAACTTCCCTTCAAAATTCGTGTAACAGTTTAAACAGGTTGTCATATC
>JAKVBA010000037.1:0-14229 GCA_022447525.1 Gammaproteobacteria bacterium | reverse complement strand
TAAAGATTAAAGTTTTATGTCCGGCTATGAACGTTAATAAAGCGGCACTATTTATTATTGTATTACTAACTTGTTTATTCGTTTGCTTTGTCTGCGAAGCTCATGAAGACAATCATGAATTAGATAAAAACTTTGAATTATTAAGCGGATACTCCAGATTAACTCAAATTATAAAAGAGAAAGAAGCGTACCAACAACTTGATCTAGAAGTGGAAAATTCTGAGTTTATAAGGCTATATTTGATGAACGCTACCTATCCAGCGTGTCTTCAAAGAAAAATACAAGCGGCTAAACTCTTGTGTCGTATCAGAGAGGCAGCTAATTCTGAAAGATCCGAGACACTCAAAGTGCTTGCTATTCACAAGACAGAATCAGAGGCCGAGCATTGCTCGATTGACACTTCAAATGAGAGATGCTCAACGTTAATCAACTATAAACCACGCCCGAATATGCTTCCGAAATTTAATAAGATTGATGAGGGGTTGGAAAAAAGAAAATAATAAATGTTGGGTCACTGTTTACTCCGATCCTACTTTCTCACTTTTCTACTTTTTATTTTTACTCTGACCCCAATTTCTTCTTCTACTTTCCATTGTTTGGTTGTAAAAAACTGCAAAAAGCCCAGTCTATTTGATTGCCATTAAGTGGTATAAGTCCGATCATCTAGTATCAGTTTCAATTGATCAGATTTCGGCGCTTGTTTAGCCGACCCAATATTTATGAAAAACATTTTTGCATTATCTCTCTCAGGCACTTTGATGGCTTGCTCCATAGCTACACAGGCGCAAACTCCGACAGACAACGCCTGGAAGGGTCAAGGCGAAGCAGGTTTTGTTAAAGCCAGCGGTAACACCGATAGTGAGAATCTTAATCTGGGCTTAAACTTTACTAAAGACGGTGATGTTTGGACCCACGATATTAAGCTTGTAGCGTTGCAGGCTACCAATAGCGGTATTGATACAGCGGATAGTCTTGCTGCAGATTACACTTTGAAGCGTGTGTTGAGCGAGCGCAGTAATCTGTTTCTTACCTTTGGTTATCTTGATGACGAATTCGATGGTTTTACTGAGCAGTTAAGTACGTCATTTGGTTATGGGTACAAAGTTATTGATACTGAACCGTTAAAGTGGGAAACCGGTATTGGTATCGGTTATCGTGATACAACCACCGAATTACGTTTACTCAATGGAGACCGGATCGAAGGTGACGACGTTAGTGGCGCTACGCTGGTTCTAAGATCTGACTACTCCAATCAGTTAACAGATAACACCGAATTCGTTGATAAATTTAAGGCGGAAATCGGTTCAGATAATTCCTTTATCGAGAACGATGCTGCGCTTTACGTGGCTATGAATGATAAGTTTTCACTGAAGGCTGGGATTCTTATTCGTCATAACACTGATCCGGCCCCAGGTGTTGATGAAACGGATACTATTACGTCTATGAGCTTGGTATATAAGTTCAACTAATCAAACAGCAGACTGTATTTATATGCATGGATTGGTCTTGCAATGGCCCTCGTGATGGATACACACAGGGCCAAAGTGCAATTAGTAATAAAAGAAGTGCTGGTGAGATGCTGGCTGTCAAGATTTCAAGTTTTTATCTCGACTACCCTCTTTTATTTACATGAGTTTTGAATCGAGTTGTAGAGACTTTCTCTGCTCTTCATGATTTGTTTGAACTCGGTGCTATTGACTTCAAACGGAAGGTCCCCGAGGTAGTCTGTTGCTATGACGTAAGCGGTAGCGTTGGTTACTCGCTCGCCGTAGCCGCTATCGAAAGAACTTATCTTGTTCCATTGACAATCACAGCGAGGGTTTTTGTTCTGGTCACTGCCTTCGCAATACAAATAATTTAGTGTTTTAAATTGGCTAACGGATGCCGAAAGTGGGGGGCCAATTTTGGTCTCTTCGGCTTTGATCTTGTTCTCCCATTCGTTGCGCTTTGCCTCGTTGAGTTCGAATTCGCGTTGTTGCTCAGCTCTTCGTTGTTCACGCTTTTTCTGCTGTTCTGCCTCGTTCTTTTGTTCGGCTTCTAGCAGCGTTTTCATAACATCCTGATCAGAACCCATGTTCATCATACTAGCGAGTGTGTCATTGCCCAATTGCATGCATTCAAACGTTGCCATTGCGTAGTTTTGTACATGCGGCATCACTTCAAATGCCTCGTCCATAGACGGCTCTCTATCAGTCACCATGATATCGATTGCCAGTGCTGCACCTGCCCGGTCATCAGCAGTGATGTTTTCAGCCCATTTAGTGTAGACGCAATTACAAAGCTCGCCCTGAGCATCGTCTCCTTGTTCAGATGCACAGTGTTGCAAAAATTTTGCCCTTGTTTCGTCACCCATGGCGGTGCCAGTAAACATCAGTAAAAAGGAGAGTGCTAGTACAGTGTTGATGAATTTCATGGTATCAGTCGTGTCCAGATATAGTATTAGCGTGAGTCTAGCAATACCAACAAGTGCCTCGCATACTTCAAATAGAGTATTCTGTTATTAATTTAACTCTATTCATACTGCCTTCGCTCACTATTAATTAGCTCTGCCTTTTGCGCACAGCGCCCGCTAGAGTTTCGAAAATCTGCTCCGTATCGTCAAAATTGATACAAGCATCGGTGATACTTTGACCGTAAACTAGTTTCATGCCGGGTTCAGCATCTTGCCTGCCTTCAACAAGGTGGCTTTCTATCATGCAGCTTACTAAATCATGATTAGGTGATGCTATTTGCCGTGCAACATCAGTGGCTACTTTTATTTGATTTTTAAATTTCTTTTGGCTGTTTGCATGACTAAAGTCAATCATGATACCTGTCTTGATGTCCCGTTGGCTGATGACTTGCGTGGCTTTATTTACACTGTCAGCATCATAGTTTGGTTCTGTACCTCCACGTAAAATTATATGGCCATCTTCGTTGCCTTTGGTTGTGAATAGTGCTGTCGTCCCTGACTCGGTGGGGCTTAAAAATATATGCTTTGATTGAGAGGCGATGACAGCATCAGCGGCTATGGTTACGTTGCCATTAGTGCCATTTTTAAACCCCACAGGACAGGATAAACCCGAGGCTAATTCTCTATGCACTTGGCTCTCTGTGGTACGCGCGCCAATTGCGCCCCAGCTAACTAAATCAGCATAATATTGTCCGGTTACAGCGTCGAGGAACTCACATCCGGCCGGCACCCCTAATTCATTGATATCCAGCAGCACCTTGCGCGCAACTTCTAGTCCTTTATCAACGTTATAACTCTGATTTAAATCTGGATCGTTTATTAATCCCTTCCAGCCAATGGTGGTCCTGGGCTTTTCGAAATAGACGCGCATGATAATCTCGAGTTGATCCGAATATTTCTTTCGAAGCCCCTTTAGTTTGGAGGCGTACTCGATGGCTGATTTTGGATCATGGACAGAGCATGGTCCAGTAACCACTAAAAATCGGTTATCTCGTTTATGTAGTATATCGGCGATGGCCTTACGGCTTTGGGTGATCAACGTCTCAGCGCGCAAACTAAGAGGCAGCTTTTTCAGCAATACCGCCGGCGGCATTATCGGGTCTATTGATTGTATTCGTTGATTTGAAGTGCTCATCGTATTTCGGTCAGTATTTAGATTTTTAAAGCTGGGGTTTGGTTGATTTTAGACAAGCGAGCTTGCTTGAGCTATGTATTTATGGAGTTTACTGAGCTGCCCTAAAAGCCACACAGAAGTCATGCTGGTATTTGCGTTACTCAAAGCGATAAGTGCATAGAAAATGGTCTGTGTCTTAAAATTTGGATATATGAGAGTCTGATGCCGAGCATAGGTGCTATGCTGTTTTCTTAGTGCAAAACATTACCTCTAAAAGTGTACATGAAGAATAAACTAATCGGTCTCTTATTGCTTTTAAGTCTCCAAGGCAATGTCGGATTCGCTCAAATTAGCGGCGTCAACTATGAGTGGGAAGAAAAAAAGAATAAGAATGGTATTGCGATTTACACCAGTTCCGTAGCGGGCTCGCCATTTAAAGCCGTTAGAGGAGTTATGGAGGTAACTGCATCGGTATCATCTTTGGTCGCTTTAGTTGAAGATTTGCCCGCATGCCCGAAATGGGCCGCATTCTGCAAAAAGGCGAATTTAGAGGAACGCCTATCTGATACCGAGAGCTACGCCTATATCTATAATGATATTCCTTTTCCGGTTTCCGATAGAGATGTGTACACGCACGTCGTTTGGTCAATAGATGCAAGTAGTAATAAGGTGTCGATGACCAGTCGAGCGGTACAGGGCGGCCCTAAAAAAACTAAGGCCGTTAGACTTACAGATGCTGTTTCGCAGTGGCACTTTACCCCCAGCGATAACGGTAAGGTCTTGGTCGAAAATTTCGCTCACATAGATCCAAATGGCCCGACCCCAGCTTGGATAACAAATATGATGTTGATAGATTCACCGTTCGACAGCATGAGTGAGATGCGTAAAATTGTTGAGTCCGGCGAGTATGACAATACCGTTGTTCCGTTTTTGCGAGAAGTAAAAGCTGACAATACCGAAATCGATGCTGGCAACCTGGGTGACAAAGTGGAAAGTAACGTAATCGAGGGGGAGTCTCTGGACAGTCTACAAGCTTCTTATGCAGAAGTTGTGTCTAAGATAAAGGCACTGGATCTAAATCTTAATTGCTCGCAACCGCAGGACTGTGGTTCGGTGGGAATAGGGCAAAAGGCCTGTGGCGGGCCGATCGATTATATTGTTTTCGCCAACAACAGTGATGAAAAATCGATTACTGAGCTTAAAGACTTAGCGCAACAAACAAGCCAGCTAGGTCAAGAAATCAATACAAAGAGTGGCGTGATGAGTAACTGTATGTTCACGCCACCGCCGACCCTAACTTGTGAGGCAAATGTTTGCAAAATGAACATGGCGCCGTCTTTCTAATAAAATACAACTGACAATCCTTCGCCAAGTGCTGCAAAACTATATCGTGGTTGAGAGGCGATAGCCTTCTCGGTAATAGAGCTTCATGGTGGTGATGAACTTTCCGTTCATCCATGTTGTTCTATCAACCAAAAACAGCGCTGCGCCAATATCGGTTTGTAAGGCCTTGGCGGTTCGTTCGGTTGCTTTGTGCGCCGAAAACGACACCTCTCCGCTCGAAAAAGGTACGGTCTTGATAAGCCACTCGTTTATGCTCAACAAGTCGAAGTCTGTTTCATTCTCGATTTCTGGGACCGTCTTTAGGTTAACCCATCTTTCCTCATAGGCGAACGGTCTATGGTCGGCGAAATGTATTGTCTCGGCATAAAATGCTGAGTCTCCGTCATCAATTTTAAGGTTCTGTCGAATACTTTGGGAGGGCGCTGCTATCTTTCTGCCGACTAACTGATGACTATATTCACTCCCAATTGCTTCGACCTGTTCACGTAAGATCGGAATCGAAAGCTTGGCCTGTCGAATTGGGATCGGACAGACACGTGTCCCGCCTTTGCGTTTACGAATCAATATACCTTCATCGGCCAGGGCCTGCAAAGCTCGATTGATTGTGGTTCTTGCGCAACCATACTCCTTGGCTAAATCAACTTCAGTAGGAATGAGTTCACCTAGCTTCCACTCGCTGCTCTCAATTCTTTCCCTTAATGACTCTCTGACCTTATGATGAGAATTGGACTGTAGTTGGCTGCTCATATTGTTGCTCTAAGGCGAATAATAGTCTGTTTAAAATCAGCAGAGATTTTGTCGCGCGCTTTATGTCGACCGTCGGTAACCACATGTCGACCCGCTGCCCATACGTCGGTGACAATATCATCATCACTGCTAAAGATCCAAGCATCTAATAGTTGGTCACCCACAAGGCCGATCAAATTTTCGTGTTCGGTATTCAGTGCGACCAGATCGGCCAGTTTACCAACTTCGAGAGCACCGCTATTACGTCCAAGGGCCTGTGATCCACCTCGTAGCGTTTGCTCATAAAGATAGCGACCATTAGATCGTATAGCCTCAGATACGAGCACTACTCTGCGCTGGTCGCGTAAACGTTGAGATATCTCGAGTAGTCTGAGCTCTTCGCTTAGGCTGATTTTAACATTGGAGTCTGAGCCTATCCCGATCGCGCCACCGTGTTCTAAAAATTCGGTCGCATTGAAAATTCCATCGCCGAGATTAGCTTCTGTAAGCGGGCAGAGTCCAACTACGGCGTTTGCTTTAGCCAACCCAACAACTTCATCTTTATTGATGTGGGTTGCGTGCACTAGACACCAACGTGAATCCACTTTAGCGTTGTTTAATAGCCAGGCAACCGGTGGTATGCCGTAAGCTTGCTTTACTTCATTGACTTCGGCAACTTGCTCAGCAATATGAATATGTATCGGTCCGCTAGGGCAAAGTGTATTAACCAGTTCTAGACCCTCTTTATCAACGGCTCTCAACGAATGGGGGGCAATTCCGAGCTTAGCATCGGCTGGCAGCGTAACCAGGTTTGATTTTATGTCGTCAAAAAGAGATGAGAACACATCTACGTTGCAGCCAAATCTCAATTGATTGGCATTCAAATCAGTTTGATTTAGACCGGCGTAAGAATAGAGCACCGGTAAATGTGTGTATCCAATCCCAGTCAATTTTGCTGCTTGAAAAACCCTTTGTGATAATTCGCTTAAGTTTTGATAATGCTGACCGGTACTGTGGTGATGCACATAATGAAATTCAGCGCAGGCTGCATAGCCAGACTCTAGCATTTCCATTTGCACTTGAGATGCGATGGCTTGTATGTCTTCGGGCGTCAACTCTTGAAGAAATTGATACATTATTTGGCGCCAAGACCAGAAATCATTCTTGCTTAGCCCGCTTGCCCTAGTCTCGGTTAATCCGGCCATGGCTCTTTGAAAACTATGACTATGAAGATTGCTCAACGCTGGCAGCAGTACATCAACAGAGTAATGAGCATCAACCTTTGCGCTAGCAGCTTGAATGCAAGTTACTAACCCTTGATTAACGCTGATTAGGACATTTTGTTGCCAACCATTTGATGTTAACGCCTGTTTTGCAAAGATTTTAGTTGTCACAGTCGACCTTATTTTTATATTATGTATGCACATAATAGATAAAACTTGTGAAACTTTCAAAGAGATCTTGTGTTAAATGAGGAATGACTGCGTTTTCATCAACTGTTCAATTGCGACGATGGATGCTCGTAAATCAGGTTATGGGTTGCTAGAAAATGCCGCTATAGCATTGCGAGGTGGTCGAGTAACTTGGCTGGGGTCTCAAGCCGATTTGCCGGCAGAGTATTCAGCGCTTGAGTGCGAAGATCTTAAGGGCAGGCTAATTACACCAGCTCTTATCGATTGCCACACGCACATAGTGTTCGGTGGAAACCGTGCTCGTGAATTTGAAATGAGACTCAATGGTGCAAGTTATCAAGATATTGCCGCAGCAGGCGGTGGCATCCTTTCAACTGTAAACGCCACTAGAAAAGCCAGTGATGAGCAGTTGCTAGAAAGTGCGCTAGGTCGATTAGATAGCCTGATTGCCGAGGGCGTCGCAGTGGTAGAGGTGAAATCCGGTTACGGTCTAAACATCGACGATGAAATTCGAATGCTACGAGTGGCCAGAATGCTAGAGCAATATCGGCCAGTTAAAATTGTAACGACTTGGCTTGCTGCTCACGCTGTGCCGTCCTCATATCAAGGGTGTGCGGATAGTTATATAGATGAGGTGGTTATTGCTGGTTTGAAGCTCGCAGCAGCAAGTGGATTGGTCGATGCAGTAGATGGGTTTTGTGAATCTATTGCCTTTTCTGCTGAGCAAATTGCCAGGGTATTTACTGCAGCCCAAAATTTGAACATACCAGTCAAATTGCACGCAGAGCAATTAACTAATCAGCGAGGTGCCCTGACAGCTTGCGAATTCAAGGCATTATCAGTGGATCATTTAGAGTATCTTCCGCAAGAGGATGTCTCACATCTAGCAGCATCAGGCACAGTGGCGGTAATGTTGCCTGTGGCTTTTTATACCTTAAACGAGACTCAACGGCCACCAATTCAAGCGTTTCGCCAGCACGGAGTGCCGATGGCAGTGGCGACAGATTGCAATCCAGGTAGCTCACCCACATCGTCAATTTTGCTTGCGATGAATATGGCATGTACTCAATTTGCTATGACGCCCCTAGAAGCCTTAATAGGTACCACAAGAGCGGCAGCAAAGGCGCTTGGTCTCGATAGTCATCATGGGCAAATTCGCCTTGGCGATGAAGCGGAATTGGCTATTTGGAACGTTAAACACCCTGCGGAGCTCTCCTATTGGACAGGAGCATCACCACTTTATAAATCATTATCTAAGGCAAAATTATGACCATCATTTTAGTTCCTGGTGAAGCCGGACTGGACAAACTTGAGGAAGTTTACCGAAGCAATTTGCCATTCAAAATTGCGACCAGTGCCATGCATGCGGTGTCAGCCTCGTATCAGCGTCTGACGGAAAAGCTAGAAGGCAATGACACAATTTACGGCGTTAATACTGGGTTTGGTAAGCTTGCGTCGGTTCGTATCGACGATAACAACTTGGTTACCCTTCAACGTAATTTGGTGCGTTCTCATTGTGCGGGTGTAGGCAAGCCGATGAAGGCAGGTGTCGTACGCTTGGTCATGGCGCTTAAATGCCTGTCGCTGGGCAGAGGCGCTTCTGGGGTTAGACCCATTGTCATCGAGCGACTGCAGAAATTAGTCGAGGTCGATATTTTACCTATTATTCCAGAGCAAGGGTCGGTCGGTGCGTCTGGAGATTTAGCCCCCTTGGCACACATGGCTGCGGCTTTGATTGGCGAGGGCGAGGTCGTTTATAAAGGGCAAAGAATTGAAGCCAGTACCGCACTGCGCAAAGAAGGTCTCGAGCCACTAGAGCTGCAAGCAAAGGAAGGCTTGGCTTTAATCAACGGAACTCAAGCTTCTACAGCTTTGGCATTGGCCGGATTATTTCAGGCTTGGCGGTTAGCATTATGTTCTCTCTCCACGGCCGCATTATCGATTGATGCGGCGATGGGTTCGAGTGCTCCATTTCATGAAGAAATTCATCGTCTAAGGGGGCATCGAGGGCAAATAGATAGCGCTAAAAGATTGCGCGAATTACTGCAGGGTTCAGAGATCAGAGAGAGTCATCGAGATGAAGATGAGCGTGTTCAAGACCCATATTGTTTACGTTGCGCGCCGCAAGTTATCGGTGCCTGTATAGATCAGTTGAGTCAGGCCGCAGCAACTCTTAAAGTAGAGGCAAATGCGGCAACCGATAACCCGCTGGTATTAAGCGATGGTTCGATTGTCTCGGGTGGAAACTTCCACGCCGAGCCCGTCGCATTAGCAGCAGATCAGATAGCGTTAGCTATTTCAGAGATTGGCTGTATTGCTCAACGCCGTGTTGCGCTGTTAGTTGATCCTGCTTTGAGTTTTGGACTACCTGCATTTTTAGCTCCCGACCCTGGATTGAAATCTGGATTAATGATTGCTGAAGTGACATCGGCAGCCTTAATGAGTGAGAATAAAGCGCTTGCAAATCCGCGTTCAGTTGACTCGACACCAACATCGGCGAATCAAGAGGATCATGTTTCCATGGCCTGCCATGGTGCGAGAAGGCTAACAGAGATGAATCAGAATCTTGCCGGGATTTTAGCGGTCGAGGCGATGGCAGGTGCACAAGGTATCGAATTGCGAGCACCACTAAAGACCAGCCAACAAATGTTTAAACTCATTTCCAGAATCAGATCCGTTTGCGCGACCCTAGACGACGATCGGATGGTTAATAAAGATATTGAGAACTTAACAAGCTTGTTAGCAAACACCGATCAGATCTGTGGTTCCGATCTGGGTTTATCGAGCCTGGAGCTATGGGATTGATGCGTTTGAACTCGACCACCGGAGCCGTTTCGGTAAGCCAAGGAAGTAGCCCCGTTATCCTAGCGCAGCCGCACTCGGGCTTATTTGTGCCCGACCATATCTGGGATTGCTTAAACAGCGTCGGTCGTCAAATGGCCGACACAGATTGGCGTATTCCCGAACTCTATGAAGGGCTGTTAACCGATGCGACGGTAGTAAGAGCCGAATTCAATCGTTACGTTATCGACGTAAATCGAGCGCCTGATAATCAGTCACTCTATAAAACAGCGAACACAACCACCCTCGTACCGCTAACGGATTTTAGGGGTCGGTCTATTTGGCAAAAGGCTCCCTGCGCTGTTGACATTCAGCACCGGACTCAACAATTTCATCAAGCCTACCATCAAACCCTAGTACAGCAAATTAAGCGTCTACAGAAGCAGCATAAACAGGTGCTCGTTTACGATTGTCACTCGATTTGTTCGCAACTGCCTTATTTGTTTGAAGGCCGTTTGCCTGATGTAAATATTGGTTCAAATAGCGGCAACAGTTGCGATCCTAACCTCTTGCTGGCCGCTAAGAGGATTTGTGAGAAGCATGCAAATTACTCATACGTTATTGATGGGCGGTTTAAGGGTGGGTGGACAACTCGTCACTACGGGCAACCGAATATGAATGTCCATGTCATACAAATGGAGCTTTCTCAGCGATTGTACCTAGCCAGCGAACAAGCCCCATTTGCCTATTGCCCAAAAAAGGCAGATTCACTAAGAAACTTTCTAAAAGACGTATTACATGAACTCGAACATGTTGTCGTTAGTCTTAATTAATGGAGACCTAAAATGAATGACTCGCACCAGTCAAAAAGAGAAATTAAAAGTCCAGTCGGCAGCAAATTAACTTGCAAATCGTGGGCGACTGAAGCGCCCTTTAGAATGATCCAAAATAATCTTGATCGAGCGGTGGCCGAGAATCCCGATGAGTTGGTGGTGTACGGTGGTATTGGGAAAGCAGCTCGTACTTGGAAAGATTTTGACGCTATTCTAGACAGTCTTAAAGATATGACAGAAGAGCAAACGTTGCTTATTCAATCTGGCAAACCAGTTGGGGTCTTTCCGACCCATAAAGATGCCCCTAGGGTGCTGATCGCTAACTCAAATTTAGTGCCACATTGGGCTAATTGGGACCACTTCAATGAGCTCGATAAAAAGGGTTTGATGATGTACGGTCAGATGACCGCAGGCTCGTGGATCTATATTGGTAGTCAAGGAATTGTCCAAGGTACGTATGAAACCTTCGTCGAAGCTGGGCGTCAACATTTCGAAGGTGATTTGACCGGGAAATGGATCCTGACTGCTGGCTTGGGCGGCATGGGTGGGGCGCAGCCACTTGCAGCCGTAATGGCCGGAGCGTGTTGTTTGGCAGTTGAATGCGATCCACAAAGTATCGATTTTAGACTGCGTACACGTTATTTAGACGAGAAAGCTGAAACCCTAGACGAAGCGCTGGCAATGATTGATCGTTGGACTAAAGCTGGTGAGGCAAAATCGGTGGGCTTATGTGCCAATGCTGCCGACGTATTTCCAGAGATAGTGCGTAGAGGGGTAAAACCCAGTATCGTTACCGACCAAACTTCTGCTCATGATGCTTTGAATGGTTATTTACCACAGGGCTGGAATTTACAAGAATGGAAAACGAAGCGCGAGAGCGATCCGCAGGCGGTGGTGGCGGCAGCTAGTAAATCAATGCGAGTCCATGTGGAAGCGATGTTGGATTTTTGGAATCAAGGTGTACCAACATTAGACTACGGGAATAATATTCGCCAAGTTGCCTTTGACCAAGGTTTGGAGAATGCCTTTGATTTCCCGGGTTTCGTACCTGCCTATATTCGTCCGTTGTTTTGTCGAGGAATAGGGCCGTTTCGCTGGGTTGCTTTATCAGGGGATCCAGAGGACATTTATAAAACAGATCAAAAAGTGAAAGAGTTGTTGCCCGATAACACTCATTTACACCAGTGGTTAGATATGGCCCGTGATCGAATCGAGTTTCAAGGTTTGCCAGCTAGAATTTGTTGGGTCGGCTTGGGCGATCGACACCGTCTCGGCTTAGCGTTCAATGAAATGGTTCGTAATGGTGAGCTTAAGGCTCCAGTAGTGATTGGTCGGGATCATTTAGATAGCGGCTCGGTCGCCAGTCCGAACAGAGAGACCGAATCTATGAAAGACGGTTCTAGTGCCGTTTCAGATTGGCCACTACTGAATGCATTGTTAAACACCGCTGGTGGCGCAACTTGGGTGAGTTTGCATCACGGTGGTGGTGTGGGTATGGGTTTTTCTCAGCATTCTGGCGTTGTCATCTTAGCGGATGGTACCGACGAGGCAGCAAAACGTTTAGAGCGTGTTTTGTGGAACGATCCTGGTACCGGCGTAATGCGACATGCCGACGCTGGTTACCAAGAAGCCATCGATTGTGCGAACGAGAAAGGGTTAAATTTACCAGCAATTCTGTAACCAGCTATGCGTACATGTTGGCATGATGATTCGCTCTTGCACACTTTGTTAGGGCCTCTGTCGGTAATTTGTATGGAGTTTTTTCGCATAGATATTTCGCTCTAATAACCGCATCTGAGCTTTAGTTGCGTGTTCTAGTTAAGGTGCCACTCAGAAAAAAGGCGCGATAGTTGCTATCGCGCCTTTTTTATTTTGCAATGTTTGCAGTTAATTAACGAATCGATACTCTATTCAACTTCACACCAGGGGCAATCACGGCTCCATCGCTGATAAAGTTAAAGTGTAGCTGTACCCCATTTTGACCAGCAAACTCTGAGATATCGAAATTATAGGTCGACAATGGAAGGGTGCCACTTTGGTTAAGTAACGTTCTTCTATTCCCGGCCGTATCTGTAACAAATACGTCGATAAAGTCAAACCCAAGCTCGGTATCGATCTCCATATCAAAACTAACTTCAACACGATCTCGGGTCGCTAAGTTTAATAAAAACAGCGCGTCGGTGTTTACATTATCTAGATAGGTTGGATTGAAACCAACTTGCAGACTTGGAGCGACAAGATTCCATCCAGCCTCCGGTGCACTTTGGTTGATAATGGAAATAGGTAAGTTCGCAGGCGGCGCTGCAAAGGACAGTTCAAAGCCCGTGTCATCAATGGTGATGGCGTCGTTTAACACAACAAGTTGGCGTTTAAGGTTCCAAAGTCGTTTACCAAAGAATCCAATACCTTCAATCAACACTGAGTTTGTAGCGCCGGTTACCAAATCAGTGGGAAACGAAATAGGAACAGTGCGTTTACCAAATCCAAAGCTGTAAATTTCATCCACCACCTCACCGTTAACTGAAACACGCACTAATGGTGTATTTTTAGTTTGAATAGGGAAATCCAACTCATTACGGCCGCGAAACAAAATAGAGTCATTGCTGGGCGCCGTTACCGAAGGCTTATAGCGCGGAAAGAATGATAAGTAGGTTAACGCTTTTGTGATGGTCTCTACTTGGCCTTCGCCGCCATCAATAAGATCCGCCTTGGTTGGGCTTACCAGCAAGTCAGCCTCGCAACCAAAGTCTTCAATAAATTGACCTTCGTTTATACCCTTACGAATATTTTGCAATTCCGAGACACGCATTCTGTGAGTGGCAGGTAATGACTCAAATATTGGTGGGCCGAACTGAGCGAAAATTGAATGTTCACGTACCGTAGCACCACCAGCACCTGTGCGTGGCTCTTCTCCAAATAAGAAACCCGCCCCAGAGTCCTGCATTTGACAGGCGAAAAAATCCGAGGCTGAATAACTACTACTGTTGGCTAGCACGGCAACCGGGCCGTTATAAAGTTGCCCTAGCGAATTCACTGATTCCGGGGAGTTGAAGTCTACTAATGCAGAGTGCGTGGCGTCTGTGCCAGCAACTTCGTTAAGAGCGTCACGAAAATCCGGGAATACAACTCCAAAAATAGAGTTATTGTAAATTTCAAGTGACGTATCAGTGTTTAAAGGTCTGCCACCCGCGTTAACGGCATCACCTCTGGTGAATAACTGTGGGAGTTTGTCCGCCAAGTCTAGGAAGCCACCGCCGTTACTCCGGATATCAAAAATTAAGCCTCGAGTGCCATCGAACTCTTCGAAGATGATACGACGAATTTCTTCGATTGTTGCGTCAACGCCAGTATCAGGAACAAAACTATCCAATCTTAAGTAGCCAAACTTGCCACGAAAGTTCTCAACCACACCCCAGGTAAGAACTCGCTCGTTACTAGGGTTAGATGGAAAGTTGGTTTGTCTGGTTAAACCAACTTCTTTTCTGAATTTGGCAAATTCAGTTTGAAAAATATCTTCACTACGTAACATGTGTTCACGCTTTAATTTTTCCTTTGCAGGTAAAGAGC
>JAKVBA010000036.1:31677-48159 GCA_022447525.1 Gammaproteobacteria bacterium | reverse complement strand
GATGGTACCTACATTGACGTGCGGCTTGGTACGTTCAAATTTTTCTTTAGACATAATCAAATACCTATAATTAATTTAGTGCCGGAGGCCTTTGCAGACGGCCACTGTTGACCCAATGCCGTGTTGAAAATCGCTGCAAACTCGTCACTTACAACAGTAAGCTTCTCGCTTTTCACAATTTTCGCCTCGCCTTGAGCCAAAATTGACTCGACTGCAAAAACCTCTAGACTTTTGGTTTTAATAAATAGAAGTCTTAGCACAAGGCCCCATTGAACCTGAAACCAAAACTCCTCAAAAGCCACAAACTTGCGCCCGCGGCTTTTAAGTGCGCCAGCACTTAAACTTAAAAATCCCCGCCTTGAGTCAGATCTGACTCTTGTGCAAAGACCTCTAGGGTTAATATTATTTCCAGCCCTAGCTGGATTCTTCTTTGAGAAATCTGAAAACTCAAATTTCTAAAACTTCTAAATGCGCATACTGCGCGGTACTGCAAGCAGACCAATTGCGAAGCAATCTTCGCGAAAAAGCGCTTGCAGCTTTTAAGTCGGCAGTGCCGGCTTAAACTTAATCAGTACCGATTAACGATTGTATCCACTACCGCTTGCGGTGCTTTTTGATACTTTTTAAATTGCATGGTGTACGCCGCTCGCCCCTGGGTGGCGCTACGCAACGATGTGGCATAGCCAAACATTTTAGCCAACGGCACTTCCGACTCGATGACTTTGCCTGATGGCGTGTCATCCATACCCAAGATCACACCTCGACGTGAACTGATGTCGCCACTGACGTTGCCCATATATTCTTCCGGGGTAACGATTTCCACATCCATTACTGGCTCGAGCAGGTCGACGCCGGCTTCACGACAGCCCTCTCTAAAGGCTTGACCCGCAGCCGCTTTAAACGCGAATTCGGATGAATCCACATCGTGGTAACTTCCATCGAATAAAGTAACTTTCACATCAATGACTGGATAACCGGCCAATACACCGCCTTCCAAGGCATCTTCGACGCCTTTTTGCACGGACGGAATAAACTCACGTGGCACAGCACCACCTTTGATTTCATCCACAAATTCAAAACCTGCACCACGCTCTTGCGGCTCGATGCGCAGAAAAACGTGACCGTACTGACCTTTACCGCCCGATTGCTTAACATACTTGGTTTCATGCTCGATAGACTTACTGATCGCTTCACGATAAGCCACTTGCGGCTTACCAACATTACACTCAACATTAAACTCACGTTTCATGCGATCAATAATGATATCCAAATGCAACTCGCCCATTCCAGAAATCACGGTCTCGTTGCTCTCTGGGTCGACCGAACCTGGAATGACGGATCCTCTTGAGCAAGCTTACCTAGGGCAACACCCATTTTTTCCTGATCAGCCTGAGTCTTGGGCTCCACCGCTTGCGAGATAACCGGCTCTGGGAATTCCATGCGCTCGAGGGTCACCACATTTTTAGCATCACACAGCGTATCGCCAGTTGTTACCAACTTCAGCCCCACTGCTGCCGCAATATCACCCGCGCGTACTTCTTTAATTTCTTCTCGATTATTCGAATGCATTTGCAGCAATCGACCTATACGCTCTTTCTTACCCTTGACTGGGTTGTAAACCGAGTCACCAGAACTCAACACACCCGAGTAAACTCTAAAAAACACCAACTGACCTACAAATGGATCAGTGGCTATTTTGAAGGCCAAGGCTGAAAACGGCTCATCATCATCCGAAGGTCTCTCTACCTCGTTGTCTCGATCGTCAACCCCCTGGATTGCCGGAACATCAACAGGAGAAGGCAAATACTCAACTATGCCATCAAGCATGGCTTGAACGCCCTTATTTTTGAATGCTGAACCACACATGACAGGCACTATTTCATTTGAAATAGTCAGACCCCTTAGGGCTTCCTTGAGCTTCTCGATAGGCAAATCGCCCTCTTCCAGATACAAATCCATCAATTCTTCAGAGCTTTCAGCGGCCGCCTCAACCATAGCTTCACGATACTCTTCGGCTTGACTCTGCATGTCAGCAGGAATGTCTTTCTCTTCAAATTTGACACCCATGGAATCCTGATCCCAATAGATTGCCTTCATCTTAATCAGATCAACCACACCTTCAAACTCTTCTTCGGCACCAATTGCCAGCTGGAGGGGTACAGGGTTAGCGCCAAGGCGAGTTTTAATTTGGTCAACTACGCGCAGGAAGTCCGCTCCAGAGCGATCCATTTTATTCACGAAAGCCAACCGAGGCACACCGTATTTATTGGCCTGACGCCATACAGTTTCAGACTGTGGCTCAACGCCTCCCACAGCGCAAAACACCGCTACAGCGCCGTCGAGCACACGCAGTGATCGCTCAACTTCAATTGTGAAGTCAACGTGGCCGGGCGTATCGATTATATTGATTCGATGTTCATCAAAAGAGGCATCCATACCTCGCCAGAAAGTTGTTGTTGCCGCAGATGTAATAGTGATGCCACGCTCTTGCTCTTGCTCCATCCAATCCATGGTGGCTGCACCGTCGTGAACCTCGCCTATCTTATGACTAATGCCGGTATAGAACAAAACGCGCTCAGTGGTCGTGGTTTTACCCGCGTCAATATGCGCCATTATGCCTACGTTTCGATAGCGATTGATTGGAGTTGTACGTGCCATTATCTTTCTATTCGTGCAAACCGCCTGCGGTTAGCCGACTTGTCGGCTCGCGCTGAAGGCTCACGTAATTCATCTAAATAACTAACTTTCTGGTTGTAAAAGAGCTTCCCTCTGTTCGCGATGATCGCTTTGCGATCGGCCAGCCTGCTGGCCCGCGCTGAAGGCTCATTTCATTTCTAGCGCAGCCAAAAACTGCTAGTGAAACTTTTTAAGCTATTTTTAAGCCCTGCTCGAAGGCTTGGCTACGACGCCTCTTAAAATTAAAGCGCCTGCAGCTTTTCAGTGCGCCAGCGCTGAAACTTAAAGAGCAGAATCAGCGCCAGCAGCATCTATTTTCGCAGTGCGAAATTAGAAACGGAAGTGCGAGAACGCTTTGTTAGCTTCAGCCATACGGTGAACGTCTTCAACCTTGCGAATAGCGCCACCACGCTTTTCGAACGCATCGATTAGCTCACCAGCAAGGCGCTGAGTCATTGATTTCTCAGAACGCTGACGGGCATATTCCACAATCCAACGCATTGCCAATGCCGTACGACGCGTGGCGCGAACCTCTACTGGAACTTGGTAAGTAGCGCCACCAACTCGACGACTCTTAACCTCTACCATTGGCTTGACGTTCTCAAGCGCTTGATCAAACAACTCAAGGGGCTCTTCTGATCGACGTTCAGCGATAATATCTAGCGCATCGTAAATAATTTTTTCAGCGACCGATTTTTTGCCATCCTTCATCAGGATATTTACGAATTTTGCTAGGGTAACGTTACCGAATTTCGGATCAGGTAGAATCTCGCGTTTCGGGACTTCTCTTCTTCTAGGCATAACTGTATCTCACTTTATTCAGTTCATTCTCAGCGGTTTAGCTCACCCTCTGACTGGGATCATCACTTGTTTACTGCAACCACCAATACTTATGTCAGACTTCTTTTAGCCTACTGCCAAATCTGTTTGGCGGCTAAAGGCTTTTTCCACCCACTGTTGAGCAGTCTCAACAGCTAAGGGCTTTACTATTTGATTAAGACTTTGGTTTCTTGGCACCGTACTTAGAACGACCTTGACGACGTTCAGAAACACCAGAAGTATCGAGCGCACCACGAACAGTGTGGTATCGAACACCCGGTAAGTCTTTTACACGACCACCACGAATCAAAACCACACTGTGCTCTTGAAGGTTATGGCCTTCACCACCAATATAGCTTGTTACTTCAAAGCCATTGGTTAAACGCACGCGAGCCACTTTTCTTAGTGCTGAGTTCGGTTTCTTTGGAGTGGTTGTGTATACACGAGTACAAACGCCACGCCGTTGTGGACAAGCCATCAACGCTGGAACGTTTGATTTTTGAACCTGCTTCTTGCGCGGGTTTCTAACTAATTGATTAATAGTTGGCATATCGGTCTATAAATTTAAAAACGTCGTTAAAACGGCCATAAACAAACCATTTCAGAGCGACAAAATCACCTCAATCAGGCGCCAAAAGCTGCTTTCATCAAGGTGCATTGAGCCCTCAGCACATGCTGACGGCGAAAAAGAGTCGCGATTCTAGGCATTCAGTTCGGCTAAGTCAAGCTATTGGATCGTGTTTTTAAGGCAGAAAACCGCAAAACTGAGCGGCACTAATCATTGTCAAAGGAAAAGCGCTCGAACAACGGCTTTAGTGGTCGAGCAGACTTAGGACAACTGGGGTGATCGAAACAGCTAAAACCAACCCCATTGCCCGGTTAAACCAAAGCAAGTGTTTCGGATTGGCAAAAACCCTCTTCAACCATGAGCCGAAAAATAACCAAACGCCTGCGCTGGGCAAAGCCATTAAGCAAAACACAAAAGCCATCATAAATATCTGCTCCTGTAAACTTTGGTCCGACACAGTGAAAGCGGCAATCGCACCCGTACCCATCATCCATGCTTTGGGGTTAATCCATTGGAATAATGCGGCTTGAAAAAACGTGAATGGCTTGGAGGTCTTTTCTCCATCTAACGAGCTTGGTGCCGATGTTCCAATAAGCCAGGCGAGATAAAGAAGGTACAGTACTCCAAGAACTTGAATCAAAACATGAATCCAAGGATAGACTTGGAACGCATACACCAAGCCAAACCCCACCGCGAGGAACATCATGGGAACTCCGAGTACTATACCCATTAGATGCGGAACACTCGCTCGTATGCCATGATTCAAGCCCGAAGTCATAATCATAATATTATTCGGTCCAGGCGTAAAAGCGGCTGAAAACACGAACAAAATAAAGGCGTAGGTCATGAGAATAGTGTCGTAAAAAAGTGCAATGAGAACACTCGAAGGTTAGCATTAAAAACATATAAAGTGACCACACCTTGTACACCAACCTTGTTGCTCATGAGTTCATGGATTTTAAAACTCAAATCACGTCAAAATGATTGTTCTAATGTATTCGTCTAAATCTATTATTAATCCCAGATTCAACGCCAAGATAATTGCAAATACCGCTCTCATCAGGTTGACAATAAAAGCAATTTTACTCATTTAATAAAAAGCACCACCAACCACTGGTGCTAACCAGTAAGAAGGCTTCTCTAGGCAACCAGCAATCACTGGACCTTACATTTACGACACTAACTCAGGTCTCAGTTCCTGCTGCGGCGTTGGTATATCAACAAGACCTGATATGACAGCCTTTAGTTTGGCGAAATTACTAGCGCAAAGATCCTATAGTTTTTCCAAGGCATACCTTACGAAATAAGGCTCCCAGACTTATCCAGACTTATGTAGTCCAAAAAGCAGCAAACGTTTGGAATGATATTTCCAATGTTTTTGGCAAACCACTATGTGCTATTGACTACAGTGCTGGATATCAACATTTAGATTCAAGTCGACATCCACTCATCCAAAACACTATATCCGGTTGATTAAACAAGAGTAAAATGTAGTGTTTTAGGGCTGCACCATCAAAACGAGGCGCGACACACACCCGAGCAATAAAAAGTGCGCTTTTGTCGACAAATCGCTCAACTAATCAAGATCAAAAGCAAATAAAAAGATCTTTAGCTAGCAACAAGAACCACCATCCGACTCGAATGCCCCCTCTACCGTTTCACCTTCAAACTGATTACCAAAAGGCATATCAGTTCCACAACCCTTGAATATTCCGTAGTGCGTGGACCAATCGCCGTAAAATTCAAAATGCTCCTTAAACCTAGTGTCGTGTAACATCCGCCACGTGTTACCACAGACAGGAAAAATCTTGCCAGCCTCGATGATATGGTGCGCGTCTAACTCGAACTTGTCGGCGTGGTGCTCGATCGTGCCCTTGTAGCGAACTGCTTGACCATAATCTTCACAGGCTGGCTCCAACTCATCAATCTTAAAAAGGCGGTAGGTTGCAGAGTAAAAACGTCGATTTCCTAATTTTTCTTGCAATCGAGCATTTTCGATCGCCAGTGGACGACTATTGACCAACCTAGGATCCTTAAACCCAGTACTTTTAGCTAAGTTAACAAAATCATTCCAGTACAGAGCCCCAGAAATACACTCGCCATAAAGCTCTTGGTCGTCGATTAGATATTGAGGGGTGCGACGCTCTGCGTAGACATCAGAAAAATATATTTCGCCCCCAGGCTTTAGCAATTCAAAACACTGCTCCAATACTGCGGTTTTATCCGGTGACAAATTAATCACGCAGTTAGAGACAATAATATCGAAAGAGCTCGACTCAAGCTGCAATTGGTCTAATTGCTCAATGTATCCTTTTTTAAACTGAACATTGGGCGCTGCGAAACCAAAAACGTTAGCGTGGTAATCTCTATATTTATCCGCAACTTTAAGTTGCTCGTCCGTCATATCCACACCCACGACTTCACCGGACTCACCAACCAACGCAGAAAGCGCATAGACATCGCGTCCAGCACCTGAACCCAAATCAAGTATTCTTGTGCCCTCTAATTGCTCTGGTAAAACTAAGCCGCATCCATAATATCTGGTAAGTACCTCATCATGGACTTTAGACAAAATAGGTTTTAGGTATGTTGGCAATCCTTCATCAGTACAACAAGCGTCGGTCTTAAGGTCATCACTGCTTTGCAGAACTTTTCCGTAATAGTCTTTAACCTGTGAATAGGTCAACTTTTCATTCATTTTTTTTCCTGCTATTTAAACTGATACGTTGGTCGCAGCATGATAGTCTACTCGCTATCAAGATCAGTAGACAGACCCGGCCTCAAATTTTACAAAGAAGAAATACAAATACTTAGTTAAAACGATCTTATGCAAGATAAGATCGTTTTGTGGCACACTACGACCCATGTTAAATCGTAGAAATTTTTTGTTTGGCGGCACGCTATTAATAGGCGGAGTATTCATTCATAGCCGTGGAATAAGATTCCCTCGTTTGGGACTCACGCCAACACCACTTGAAAATCATCATTCAAAAGGTGGTGCTGAGTTTATTTTGACGGCCTAATCCCCACACCAACAGACGGTAGTAGTGTGTCGCTAAGAGCGCACAAACCCGAAGTAAGTATGAGAATTGCCGGCAGCACTGACGCCGTTTCTATTAAGATAAACAACATTTGTCCCTCTGCGCGGTTAAAGGTCAGTGCAACCGACCGAACAAAAATAGAGGAAACCCAAACAGGTATAAACCGAAAAATCACGATCAGACAGTTGAGTAAAGGTGTCCTTGAACTAGAGTGGAAAATTCCAGAAAGTAAGGAAATCACCTTTGCAGCAATTGGTGATACAGGAGGCAATACAGAGCTACAGTGGTGTCTTCAAAGAGCCAAGGATCTCGGTGCGAATTTTCTTCTGCATTTAGGTGACTTAAACTATGGCAATGGCGACTACGATAGGGCCATACACTACATCCGTAACTCTCCCATACCTTGCTACGTGAGCATCGGTAACCACGACTTTAATGACAGCGGCCTAGTCTACGAAAAATTCAGATCAGAGATTGGGCCCTTAAATAGTGTATTTGATATCGCTGGTACTCGCTTCATAAATTTTGATACGGGCGCTGATTTTCTCCCAGTTAATACTGGGTTGAGGGGTGATTTTTTCGACACTCTTGAGCCTGAAGGTAGCAAAAGCAATGTGTATTTCACACATCGCCCTCTAATCGATCCTAGGCCCGGTGAAGATCACGTTGTGGGCAGCAAGAGTGAAGCAAACTGGATTGTTGAAATGATAAGGAAGTCTGGGCAGGGCCCTCTGCTAACTGGTCATGTACATCATAGTGCCGAGCTGAACATACTGGGAGTTAAGCAGTACACCGCAGGCGAAGGACTGGGTCATGAAGACGTACTTCTCCGCAGAAAGGTATCTCAAATGCTCTTGGGCAAGGCTACAACTAACCAAGCATTAAAACTATCGTGGGCACCAATCAATATGCCCTGGGAATCGCACAAAAGCCATACGCATGAGTTGAAATTAAAAAAGCGTGGAGATACCGAGCTTTTGAAATGGTATCGTCAACAAATCAATACAAACATATAAGCATTCATCACATACTTGTCTGTGTGGGTTTGCTACCCTTTGAGAATGAACACAAACACAAGAAAAGCAACCAAGGCATTTATCGGATTCTTGATCGCATTTTTGGTGATCGACGCCATCTGGATTGCGGTTGCGGGGCTAGATCTATACGAAGCGCAAGTAGGCTCTTTATTATCGGAACAACCTCGCATGCTAAGCGCGGGGATATTCTATCTCGGCTATGCTGCAGGCGCTGTTTATCTTACGGTAGTCAATTCTGTCTCTTGGAGAAACACCCTGGTGAAAGGTGCTGTTCTTGGTGGGCTTGCCTATGGAACCTATGGAGTGACTAATTACGCCATGCTTGCAGGTTGGACATACCAACTTTTTATTATCGATACCATCTGGGGGGCGTTTGTCACTGGGACCTCCGCACTAGTCGGTTTCATTTGCCACAAAAGCTAGTGCCTTAAGCTTACTGAATCATCTCAAACTCCTTTACCCTCAAAGAAAGCATTAGTTAGTAGAAACCTCAAACCTCAGCGTTATGGATCCTATTAAATTCACCTTGATACATGGCACTTTTTCGGCAAAGGCGGACTGGGTACACGAATCGGAAGATGTCAATTCTCAAGGTTTTAGGGCATTGATGAAAGACAAGTTTGTAGACACAGAAATTCAGTTTGATGTCCCGCCAGCATGGGGAGGCGAGGGCCTGATACCATTCAAAGATCTCACTAACCAGGCGCGACTAGAAGGGGCTGAACAACTTAAGAATCACGTCAAAGATAACCCAAAGAAACAAAAGCAATTCATGATTGCACACAGTCACGGAGGCAATGTGGCGATGTATGCTTTGCAAGATGAATCGGTTTCGCAAAAAATAGATGGTTTAATATGTTTGGCCACGCCATTTCTATATCCTCGACTACGCCCTTTGAGCGTTGTCGCTCTGACCCTGTCTCTAGCCATAATGAGCATCGGTGTATTGCAGTTTATTTGGTCGTTAAATCTACTTGAGAGTAGCTGGCTATATTGGCTAGGTTCAGTCGTGATGATTCTCTTCGCAATAGTGATCCCGGCAGCGTTGATATGGCTAATAGCTTACGAAAGATTGCTACGAACTCGAAGAGGTGATAAAAAATTAAGCAACTTGCTCGATAAACTTAGCTACAGAGATCCAGGCATTCCGATACTACTGATCAGGGCGAGCGGAGACGAGGCAAGTGGTTTACTTAGAGGCGCTCAATTTTTGAATTGGCTTGGAGGCGTCGGAATGCGATTGGGAGGCGGACAGCTCTACATTTTAGTTTGTGCGGTAGCCCTCTATTTGAGCTGGATGGCGTACAAAGGATCAGATATGGTACCAGCCTTTGTTTTGCCCGCATTGCAAAAAGGTTTGATCATTTCATCGGCTATTATGGTTGTACTACTAATCGCTTTGACGATTTCAAGGATATTTGTTGGATTTGACGCTTGGCGATGGGTTGGAGAAGTTGAAACAATGGTTGAAGATGGGCCACCCGGCGTTCCCGCTGAGTTGGTCGTTAGCCGACCATCAACGAGTCAATTGAGCCTATCACATACCCATATTTACACCCAACCCGAAACGGTTGAAGCCATTTACCAGTGGTGCAAGTCTATTCAGTAATCTGCTGTCAACAAGACTAGGATAAAGTGGTGAGAGTTGGACAATACGTCAGTGAAATCCGCAGTTAGATAATACAACCTAGGCTCGCAGCTGAAACCACTGTCAATAATGACCTAAAAAGAGTCCGCATCTTCCTCTATCGTGACATGAGACAAAGTTTCACCGAACTCAGTCTGGGAAGCGTTTTTGCCTTTGAGCTTAATTGCTAACCTAAGGTCATTTTCTGACTCAGCGTTTTTAATTGCATCCTCGTAAGTTATCAAATCTGCCTCATACAAATTAAAAAGCGATTGGTCAAAAGTCTGCATACCCCATTCAGTCGACTTTTCAATAGCCTCTCTAATTTCATCAATCCGATGATCTTTAATCATGTCGGAAATCATCGGGCTATTGATTAGAACTTCTACAGCAGGTACCCGACCTTCCCGATCTTTGACTGGTAGCAGGCGTTGCGAGACCAAACCATACAAATTGAGTGACAAATCCATCGCTAATTGATCACGACGATCGGCAGGAAAAAAGTTAAATATCCTGTCCAATGCCTGATAAGAATTGTTGGCGTGTAAAGTTGCGATGCATAAATGCCCCGTTTCAGAGAAGACAACCGCCGCATCCATTGTTTCTCGAGTTCTAATCTCACCAATCTGAATCACATCCGGTGCTTGACGCATGGCGTTTACTAACGCATTTTCGAACGAATCTGTATCAACCCCGACTTCACGCTGCATTACTATCGATTTTTTGTGCGTGTGCATGTATTCGATCGGATCCTCGATGGTAATAATATGATCTTGGGAAGTGCGGTTTCTATGATCCACTAACGAGGCCATAGAGGTACTCTTACCAGTTCCGGTACCGCCCACAAAAATCAACAATCCACGCTTTTTCATGATCATTTTTTTCAAGACTGGCGGAATCTGCAATTCTTCGCAGGTTGGTATGGTGGTTTTGATCGCCCGAAGCACCATGCCTACAGCACCTTGCTGAATAAATACATTGACCCTGAAACGCCCAATTTGCTTTGGGTGGATCGCAAAGTTACATTCTTTGTCTCTTTCAAAGACTCGCCTTTGCTCTTCATTCATTATACTGTAGCAAAGCTCTTGAGATTCTTTTGCGGTGAGAGGGTTTCCGGCAATAGGATAGATTTTTCCATCCACCTTAAAACTGGGCGTCGCATTCGCGGTTATAAACATATCCGACGAATTTTTGACCATCATCGCTCGCAACAAGTCGGCCATCTTAAACATATCTATTCTCCTAAACGTCTAGAATCGAACTATTGAAAAAGTTATCTGAACTTGGACTTATCTATAGCCCTAGACCTGGCGTCAGGCAATGAGATCAGTCGATCTCTAACCAAGTTTTCTAAACATTGATCAAGTGTTTGCATTCCTTCATTTTGACCAGTTTGTATCATCGAATACATTTGTGCGATTTTATCTTCGCGGATGAGATTTCTTATCGCTGAAGTCCCAACCATAATCTCATGTGCGGCAACACGTCCGCCGCCCTGTTTCTTTAATAATGTTTGAGCAATTACCGCTTGGATAGACTCGGATAGCATTGAACGAACCATTGATTTCTCTTCAGCTGGGAACACATCAACAATACGGTCGATGGTTTTAGG
The DNA here is from genome assembly GCA_022447525.1 of Gammaproteobacteria bacterium. Lineage (GTDB taxonomy): Bacteria > Pseudomonadota > Gammaproteobacteria > Arenicellales > Arenicellaceae > Arenicella. The sequence continues at coordinate 36,779 of JAKVBA010000036.1, read as the reverse complement.
CGCCGAGCTGGTATGAAGAGTAGCCAATACCAGATGGCCTGTTTCGGCAGCAGTCATCGCCAAACGTATCGTCTCTAGATCACGTAACTCACCAACAAGAATGACATCAGGGTCTTCACGCAAAGCCGATTTAAGCGCGTTTGCAAAGCTGTGTGTATCTTTATGCAACTCTCGCTGATTCACCAAACAACGCTTGCTTTTGTGTACAAATTCGATTGGATCTTCAACCGTAAGTATATGAGAGCGATGTTTTTCATTGATATAGTCGACCATCGCCGCCAAGGTAGTTGATTTACCCGAACCTGTTGGACCTGTGACTAAAATCATACCTTTGTGTTTTTCACAAAGTTCGCGAAAAATCAACGGCGCATCCAAGTCATCAAGACTCAAGACGACGGATGGGATCGTTCTAAAGACAGCTGCTGGACCTCTATCTTGATTAAAAGCATTAACACGAAATCTGGATACATTTGGTATCTCGAATGAAAAATCGACCTCAAGCTGCTCTTCATAAGACTTGCGCTGTTTATCATTCATGATATCGAAAATCATTTTGATGACAGTCTCAGAATCAAGCGCTGGTAAGTCTATCCTCTTCATATCTCCATCAACACGGATCATCGGTGGCAAGCCCGCCGAAATGTGTAGATCCGAAGCTTTGTTTTTATGACTGAATGCGAGCAATTCCGCTATATCCATACTTTCTCCAATGATTAAGACTGGCGATAGATCGACAGTAAGGTAAACTTGACTTGATTAAACTAGATATTAACAGCCGTTCTTAATCCAGCGGCAAAAGACCAAAAGCAAAAAATCGAAAACAAAAAGTTAGTTGCAAGCAAGGCGACTTACTACTTGAGAACAGGTTTTTGGACTTAGCTAGCCTGGCAAAACCGACGTCTTATTTAAACAGTATAACCATAACCAAGGCAATGAGTCAGCAACAATACGCACGAGCAAAACTTCATGCAGTGCGATCTCGAATAAGCAAGATCTGTCTTGAGCAGAGGCGCTCACTAAATTCGGTGAAATTAATCGGTGCCAGTAAAAAACAATCACCAGATTTGATCAGAGAGTTTCTAAATTTGGGACTAGAGGATCTGGGCGAGAACTATTTACAAGAAGGCATCAGTAAAATCGAATCTCTAATTGAACCTACCCCCACCTGGCACTTTATTGGTCAGATACAATCAAATAAGACAAAGCTAATCGCAAACAATTTTGATTGGGTTCATGGAGTTGATCGTCTGAAAATCGCCACCAGACTTGCGAAACAAAACACTCGGGAACAGTCGGTTAAAATATTACTGCAATTAAATCTCGATGACGAACACAGTAAAGGAGGTGTTAGCCAGTCTCAGGCGCCTGAACTAGCCAACCAGATAGCCCAAGAAATCGAATCCATTGGTGGAGCGGAGCTAAGAGGCTTTATGACTATTCCTAAAGCTAGAAACACATATTCTGAGCAAACTGCTACCTTTGCTAAAGCTCGTAATGTATTAGAGCTTACTAACCAGCAGTTTGGTATTGGGTTAACTGAATTGTCTATGGGCATGTCTGGCGACCTGGAAGCAGCAATAGCCGAGGGAGCGACTATGGTTAGGATCGGAACCGACCTTTTTGGTCCCAGGGATTAAAAGAATCAGAACCGAAACGCTTGGGCTATTCGCCGCTAAACCTTACAATACAGATCAAATACACACCTCGATAGATAGTTACTAGCGTGACTGACAGTATTCAAACAACCAAAATCGGATTTATCGGTGGCGGAAATATGGCCAGCAGTTTAGTCGGCGGTCTTATAAGCAACGGCCATGTTCCACCACAAAATATTTCGCTCTATGAGCCCAATCCTGATCGACTCGCTGAACACGTTAACAAGTTTGGTATCACACCTGCTGATAGCAACGAATCTCTTGTAGAGAATTGCAATGTCATCGTAGTTGCCGTCAAACCGCAGGTAATGAAGAAGGTACTCGAGCAACTGACTCAAAGTTTCAAAAACAACAATCCATTGGTAATTTCTGTGGCTGCAGGAGTTCTTATTAATTCAATCGAAACTTGGCTGCAAAAAGCATTACCCATTGTACGTGTAATGCCGAACACGCCGGCTCTTATCGGCAAAGGGGCGGCAGGTTTATTTGCAAATACTAGAGTCTCGCTGCATCAAAGAACATTAACTCAACAGATGATGGAGTCTATCGGCGTAGCAAGCTGGGTTGAGTCGGAGCCTGATATCGACAGTATAACTGCTTTGTCGGGGAGCGGACCCGCTTACTTTATGCTTTTCATCCAGGGGCTGATCGAGGCATCGGTAAAAGCGGGAATCAACGCGAATACGGCTACGTCTTTAGCGGTTCAAACTGCATTAGGCACAGCCGAACTGATTAACAGTAGCGAACAAGACCTGCAAACACTGATCGATAATGTGACGTCTCCAAACGGTACAACAGAACAAGCCCTAAAATCTTTTGCGGATCACGACTTGAAAGGCTCTATCCAATCTGCATTTGATGCAGCAAAAGATCGTTCAGAACAACTAGCAATCGAGCTGAGTTAAAACATAAGGACAAAACAGTAATGCAATATTTAATAAACGCATCCACCTACCTCGTAGACGTTATCTTTAGCCTTGCACTTTACGTGGTGTTATTAAGGTTTTGGATGCAATGGGTTCGAGCGGACTTCAGAAACCAGTTGGGACATTTTGTTATTACGGTCACCAACCCATTAGTGATCCCAACGCGCAAGATAATTCCTAGCATTGGAACCGTCGACACGGCTACCTTATTTCTGGCTTACCTCCTTGCATTGACCAAGATAGTCGCGTTGATAACGTTAACTTATGGGGTCTCCTTGTTTGGTATATGGTCAGGAGTATTCATTACCGCAATAGGTCTCCTTGTACAATCCAGCATTTACTTGTTTATGGCTGCAATTTTTATTGGGATTGTAGCTAGCTGGATCGCGCCTCACAGTTATCACCCAGTCTTAATGGTGGCACGATCGATCAGTGAGCCAATCCTAGCACCAGCGCGACGTATCATTCCACCGATTGCAGGGATCGATCTTTCTCCAATCCTAGTCTTTCTTTTCCTCAACCTCTCCTTAAAACTATTAGCCGCGCCGCTACTAGGATTTAGATAAAAACTTGATATGACATTCCCGCCAAAAGATTCGGTTGGCTATGTTTACCCACAGACTGTGGTTTTTCAAGACACAATCGAATTGGAGAGCAAAGGATACTTAAAGGGCTTTCAACTGGCCTACGAGACCTATGGCACTCTAAACAATGACAAATCCAATGCTATTCTTATATGCCACGCGCTAAGTGGGGATCATCATGTAGCCGGCTATCATCAATGCGAGACCGAAGCCGAGTCACTGAAAACTGTGGGCTGGTGGAATACCATGATTGGCCCAGGCAAACCCATAGACACTGACATTTTTTTTGTGGTTTGCTCAAACAACTTAGGGGGCTGTAGTGGCAGCACTGGACCAAGCTCTATCAATCCAGAAACGGGACAACAATACGGCACTGATTTCCCGATTGTGACTGTTAATGACTGGGTCAAAACTCAGGCTATGCTTAGTGATCATTTAGGTATCAAACAATGGGCAGCGGTGGCCGGCGGAAGCCTGGGCGGTATGCAAGCACTGCAATGGAGCATTGATTTTCCACAACGTTTGAGACATTGCTTGGTTATAGCTTCCGCTCCCAAACTTAATGCCCAGAACATTGGTTTTAACGACGTTGCAAGACAAGCAATTCGCACGGATCCAGACTTCCATAATGGCAACTATTACAGCGTTAAAACGACCCCTTCTCGTGGTATGCGTGTAGCTAGAATGATTGGTCATATTACCTATCTTTCTGAGGATATGATGGCGCTCAAGTTTGGTCGGAGTTTACGCAAAAAATCGAAGTTCGATTATGAGTTTACGCCAGAATTCGAGGTCGAAAGCTATCTGAGATATCAAGGTGACCGTTTCGTCGATCGCTTTGATGCAAATACCTATTTGTTAATGACCAAAGCACTGGATTATTTTGATCCAGCTGCTAAGACCAACGACTCCTTAAAAGAGGCGCTCACGGGTGTAAAAGCCGACTTTTTTGTTGCTTCATTTTCTAGTGACTGGCGCTTTGCTCCAGAGCGTTCGCGAGAAATTGTTAGAGCACTGCAGAGTAACAGGGTTAACGTGAGCTACTCTGAAATAAAATGCGATCAAGGCCATGATTCTTTTTTGTTGAACATAGATGACTATATGAACGTAATGTTCGCCTATCTACGAAGAATTGCGAAAGAAGTTGGTGAGCTAAGTTAAATGATCAAATCACTCAATAAATCATCGCTAACTCGTTATGACCATCAATTGATCAGTAATTGGGTTGAGACAGGCAGCAGAGTAATCGATTTAGGCTGTGGCAACGGTAAATTGCTCAAGCATTTACAATTAGAAAAAGGCGTCACAGGCTACGGTGTGGAACTCGACCCGAGCATGATATCTCAATGCATAGATAACGACATCAACGTTATTCAATTTAATCTAGACCGAGGATTGGGACACTTCGACACAAACTCCTTTGACACAGTTATACTCTCGCTGACTTTGCAATCTATGCGAAGACCCAAAGACCTATTAGTTGAGATGATGAGAGTCGGAAAACAAGGCATCGTCACCTTCCCCAATTTTGCTCACTGGAGAAACCGATGGCAAATTGCCATGTCAGGCAAAATGCCTGAGAGTAAACAACTACCGTACCATTGGTTTGACACACCAAACATTCATCTTTGTACGATCAAAGACTTTCATGCTCTTTGTAAAGAGCTTGGTTTTGAATTGGAATCGTCTGTTGCCGTGAGGGAAGACGGCAAAGAAACTGTGGGGCTGAAGTTGTTTCCAAACCTTTTTGGTGAAATCGCGCTCTGCAGATTTAGTAAACCCTTGAAGTAAGCTCTCAATAGTAAAGCACCGATCTCTAAATAATTACACATCAAAAAAATGAACAACAATGATATCCTTCGTCGACTTCGATTCGCGTTTAACTTTAAAGACGAAGACGCAGTCGCATTCTTTTCACTCGATCCCAGCTCAAATGC
>JAKVBA010000036.1:0-31577 GCA_022447525.1 Gammaproteobacteria bacterium | reverse complement strand
AACACTTGAATTGGGTGGCACAAAGCTGTCCAAAGGCGAATTAGGCGCTTTATTCAGAAAACCGGGACATAAGCATTACCGGGAGTGTGGCAATCAAGTACTAAGAAACTTTATCAAGGGTCTTACAGAACAAATCAGGGGCGAATAGCTGCTTACTCAGTATGAGAATCACCCTGATAACCAATTATGATGCAGCTTCATCATTGGCTTTAAACTATCTTGAGTCAGTATTATCAAAACATTCGAGTAGTATTTTTTACACAAATAAATCAAGCCCTAAATCAGCTGGGTCATCGAGTTTGCTGCAGCAATTAGCTCAATTTGACAAAAGCATTTTAGATTCAAATATATTCACAAAACTGCGGGCAGAAGAACTTAATCAAATAAATAAAGGTACTGATTTAGCACGCTTTCAAGAATCAGACCCGGAATTAGTTATTAGCATTCGGCACATGTCGATCCTAGAAAAAAAGATTATTCAGCAACCGCGGCATGGCGTGATAAACCTACATTCCGGATTACTGCCTGATTTTCGCGGAGTAATGGCGACATTCTGGGCTATGTATAATCAACAAAGCACTATTGGGACGACCTTGCATAAGATTGAAGACAGATCAATCGATACAGGATCAGTGATATCGACAAGCTCGATCGGCCTCAACTACAACAAATCATACCTTTGGAACACATTAAATCTATATAAAACGGGATGCACCGCTATTCAGCGAGCCCTGCATTCCGTCTCGTCAGGTCATGACCTCAAAAGTGTCAACCAAGGCCGTGAAAAAGGTGCTTACTTCTCATACCCAGACCAGAACACTCTCTCCGAATTTAAGTATGATCTTTTTAACAAAGAAGATAGCTTAACGGACTTCCTACCAAGAGCAAGAGTGTGAGTTTTACGGCGAGGAATTTTCTGCAGAGGGTGACTGTGCCAAAATACAGCCGATGAGCATCAACATCGCACCGATCAAAGCTGCAATTGTAAAGCTCTCATCGAATATCCAATAACCTGCAATAGCACCAAAAACAGCTTCAAGGGAAAAAATGAGAGAAGCTTGGAAAGGCTCAGCCCTATCCATTACTAGCACCTGAATTGTATAGCCTACACCCACGACGATTACTCCATTCACCAATGGCCAAAGATATCCCTCAATCGTTTCAGGAAGAACATTTGGCTCTACGATCAGAGCAAAAAGCAAACTGAAAATTGCACAGAAGGCAAACTGATAGGCCGCTAGAGCCACCTGCTGATGATCTCCAGACCTACGCGACAAAACCATAATATGGACCGCCCAAGCCAACGCACCAATGAGAGCAATAAGATCGCCTTTTAACGCTGAGGCTTGTCCTCCTCCGGTCATCAAATATAGCCCAACAATCGCCAACAAGCCACCAGCCCAAACAATAGCGGCGTATCTTACACCCAGGAAAAATCCAATCACGGGCACAAGGATAACGTACAAACCGGTTATGAAAGCAACGTTTGCCACCGAGGTATACAACAACGCCATTTGTTGAAATAAGGCACCGAAAAACAGCAGAGCACCTAAAACCACGCCAACCGCTATGGTTGATTGCGTTACTTTTTGGTCAAATTCAGCTCGCTGCCGTGCCCTTAAAAAGAAGATGAGGGGCAAAAGGGTTGCTGCACCCAATGCAAACCTTAGTGCATTGAACGCAGCTGGACCAACGTAATTCATTCCAAGCTTCTGGGGGATGAATCCAAAACCCCAAATAAAAGCCACCAACACCAATAGGGTATTGATCTTAAACCTTGAATTCATAAAATTAATCTTTGCTTTTTATCTGCGCCTTAGCGGGTTAACTCTGAGGCTTGCGCTGAGTTATCATCACTATCTGCTAACTTAATCTTAATCATGAACCAGGCATAAATTAAGGTCATAAACGGGCTCAAAAGATTGAAAAAGCAGTAAGGTAGGTAGGTCAAAGTGCCTATACCCAGTACGCTTGCATGATATGCACCGCAGGTATTCCAAGGTATCAGAACAGAGGTTACTGTACCTGTATCCTCCAGAGTCCTACTTAAGTTTTCTTGTGCATAACCTTTCTCTCTGTACAAATCACTGTACATTCTTCCCGGAATTGCCACTGAAATGTATTGATCCGATGTACTTAGATTCGTCACGATACAAGTTCCGCTCGTGCACGCAACAAGACTAAAAAACCCCTTGGCAAGACCTTTGACCGACTCCATAATTCTCGTCAAGTTGCCACAGGCCTCCATCACACCACCAAAAGACATGGCCGCTAGGATCAACCACACAGTTCCAAGCATACCCTCCATACCGTTCGCACTAAAAAGCTCGGTCATCATTGGCATCGAAGTTTCGACTGCTACTCCGGTGTAAAGAGTATCCATCACCAGAACATATGACGGGCTTGGTTGATATAGTTGTGCAAAAGACTCATTAACCGGTGTGACCGAGATGGACTCGATCAATTGATTAATCAAAGGCTGTTGAAAAATCAAAGCACAAACTACGCCGGCGATAATTCCCACGAATAACGAGGGAATCGCCGGCACTTTTTTAATGATCAAGGTCAGCACAAGTACCGGAGGGATCAACAACCAAATACTGATATTAAACGCTGCGTCAATTGCGGCCAGCTCTTCAGTTACATCAACCGAAGACCCAGAGGTCTCCAGATTTAGCCCAATCACGGCGAATAACACCAACGTGATCGCCATGGAGGGCACCGTAGTAAACATCAAGTAACGAATATGATCAAAAACTGGCGTTTCTGTAACCGCTGCCGCAAGATTGGTGGTATCCGATAAAGGCGAGAGCTTATCACCAAAATAAGAGCCAGAAATAATCGCACCACCGATCAGTCCGTCTGGAATTTCTAACGCTCTACCCACTGCGACCATCGCGACGCCGATAGTCGCAGCCGTTGACCAAGAACTTCCACTCATGACTGAAGTTACTGCGCACGCGATGCATGAGGCCACCAGAAAGATGGTTGGATTCAGCAAATTCAATCCGTAATACACCAGCGTGGGCACGGTACCACTCAACAGCCAGATACTGGCCAATGCTCCGACCAGCAAAAGAATAAGTATTGAGGGCATTGCGTTACTGATAGTAGCAACAATTCGCTCTTGAATTAGCTCCCATTTCACTCCGCGAGCCAGTCCAATAACAGCGGTTAACCCGGCTACTAGAATAATAATCATTTGGCTACTGCCGGCTAATGAATTATCGCCGTAGACAAACAATACATTCCAGGTGAGAGAAATAATTAATACAAGTATAGGGAGAAAGGCCAGCCATAAAGGCATGGCCGAATTGGCAGTATTTTTTGAAGACTCCATCATTTACCTATTTTTTTAATTTTGTGTGGAGGAAAAAACATTCTGGTTTCTCAGTGTTTTGTATGCCTTGATATTCATGGCATTAATATTTCGAGAAACTGCTATCGACATGATAAACGAGATGAAACATTTCGCCTCAGATTTTTTTGACAATCAGCCTGTTAAGATCAGGTTTTTACAGTCTGACAATCTCTCACTAGGGACAATAAACCCTTGTGAGAGCTAGAAAACGGCGTTAGGATTGTGTGCAAAGCAGTCATGGTTCTGTCGTTTGATGTGGGGCAGTGAAGCCGGAGTATAAAAATTACTAACAACAAGAGCGAAAAAAACATTCGCAGGAGAGTAAGTTAATGAAGTTATTTCAACCAAAAATAACCGCGATCGCGTTTGCTGTTGCGTCGATGAGTGGGGTTACGACCCACACTTACGCGCAAGACGCAGCGGCAGAGACGCCAATTGAGGAGATTGTCACCATTGGCACAAGGGGCAAACCCCGTTCAGCGACGGATTCAGTAGCCCCAGTTGATGTAATCAGCTCATCAGACTTTGTATCACAAGGCGGCGTTGATACCAGTAACTTATTGAGAAACACGGTACCGTCATTCAATGTAAACGATCAACCAATTTCTGATGCAGCTACGCTTGTTCGTCCTGCTAACCTGCGCGGCCTTGCACCTGATCACACACTAGTATTAGTAAACGGAAAACGTCGTCACCGATCTAGCGTTATCACTTGGCTAGGTAATGGTTTGGCTGACGGCTCTCAGGGTCCTGATTTAGCAGCGATTCCATCACTGGCACTTCAAAGCGTCGAGGTATTGCGTGACGGTGCAGCAGCACAATACGGTTCTGATGCGATTGCTGGTGTAGTCAACTTCAACCTTAAAAACGCCGATTCTGGTGGAACTGTTGAAGTCCGTTATGGTCAATACTCAGAGGGTGAAAATCAGTACACACTCGCGTGGAACCAAGGCTTTGCACTAGGCGACAACGGCTTTCTCAACCTTACTGGTGAGTTCACTGAAGCAGAAGCAACCGACCGTTCTGTACAACGAGCAGATGCCGCGGCGCTGATTGCTGCAGGCGTACCAGCGAACAACCCGGCGCAAGTTTGGGGTACACCCGAAATTGATGGCGACATCAAACTTTGGGCTAACTTCGGTAGCGAACTTGCAAATGGCATGGAGCTTTTCGGACAAGCTAACTACAACACCAAAGAAGTAACCGGTGGTTTCTATTTCCGTAACCCCTCAAACCGTGGTGCGGTGAATGCTGCTGATGGTTTTTTACTGTTTGGTGACCTAACAGGCAATGGTACAGGGAACTGTCCCACCGACATCCCCGCAACAGTTGCTGGTTTGACCAGCCCGGAATTCGCTGCTGCTGCCGCTAGACAGGAGTGTTTTAACTTCGCCGAAATCATCCCGGGTGGCTTTACACCAAATTTTGGCGGTGAAGTAACAGACCAGTCGCTATTAGTGGGACTTCGAGGTGAAACAGACGGTGGTCTTGGCTGGGAAGCGAGTTTTTACTATGGAAACAACGAAGCAGACTTCTTCATCAACAATACCGTCAACGCTAGCTTAGGCCCAAACACACCTCGTGACTTTAACCCTGGTGCTTATGAGCAAACTGACTACAGCTTCAATTTAGACTTTACCAAACCTTTGTCCGATACACTTAATTTAGCGTTTGGCCTTGAGTATCGTAACGAGGAATTTGGTCTGATCGCAGGTCAAGAAGAATCCTATATTGATGGTGGTTTAGGTACACAGGGCTTCTCAACATCAACCAATGGCTTTCCAGGTTTCTCTCCAGCAATTGCAGGCGATTTCGATCGTTCTAACACGTCGGCATACGCTGAAATTGAGTGGGATGCCTCGGATGACTTGTTGATTGCAGCAGCCGTGCGTTACGAAGACTTTGATGATTTCGGTAGTACGACAAACTTCAAGTTAGGTGCAAACTACTCGCTTGGCGACTCTGCAGGTCTGAGAGCAACTGTGTCAACTGGTTTCAAAGCGCCAACTCCTGGGCAATCAAACGCCTCTAACATCTCTACACAAATCGTAGATGGCGTGTTAACTAACCAAGGCGTAATCCCATCGACTAGTCCTGCTGCTTTGTTACGCGGTGGAAGCACATTGGAGCCAGAGGAATCTACTAACTTCACTATCGGTGGCTACTTTTCTGTTGGCTCAGTTGATATAACTGTTGATTACTTCGATATCGACGTTGATGATCGACTCAATCTGTCTTCTGACTTTATCTTGACACCTGCTGATTTGGAAACACTAGCTGGTCAAGGTATTGATGCATCCGATATCGCCAATTTCCGATTCTTTACCAACCAGTTCGACACCAACACTAGTGGTTTTGATGTTGTAGCCACATGGAATACCGATTGGGCCAATGGTAATACTACTTGGAACTTAGCTTATAACTATACGGATACTGAGATCACTCGCCGCAATGCATCACTGTTGAACGACGCACGTAAACAGGTGATCGAGGATGGTGTTCCTGATACAAGGATCAACTTCACTGCGAACCATCAGATGGATAAGCTTCGTATACTCGGACGCCTAAGCTATTACGGCGACTATTACGATCGTGAGGCAGATGGTGTTTTCGGAAGCAACACGTTGCTTGACTTGGAATTGGGCTACGACTACTCAGATCAACTCAATCTTGTATTTGGTGTTAGAAACGCTACCGATGAACAAGGTGATTTGGCAAGAGATGTCGGTGGCTTTGATTTCGGCGCAGTGCTCGGTTTGGAATATAGCCAATTCACGCCTTTTGGGATTAACGGTACTTTCTTTTATGGGAAAGCTAACTATTCTTTCTAAACAGAAGAAAAGTAGTTAAAAAACCAAATAGGTAAAAATAACCGCGGCAATGCCCGCGGTTATTTTTTGCCCGCATGTTCCCACTCAATGATCTACCCGCCTGTCTGTGATTTATGCTAGAGTGAGCTTGGTTAGACGGGTGTCTCCACCACCCAACCCAAAAATAACAATAACACTCACCACCACTTTTCGGCAGGTGAAGGACTCGCTTCTATGACAAATCCCAGTAAAACTCTGATTTGGTTTTGGGTTGTTAGCCTGCTGAATATCATCCGCAACAGCATTGAAGTGCTATCTTACTGTTTTAAAGAGCCTAAACCATTGGCTTTTGCATTCAATATTTATACTCTCTCGTTTTGGCTAAAAGGCATACGATGTTCACAAAATTCAACATCGTTAATGTGCCGTGACATTTATCAACTCACAAGCATTAATTTTTGTTTGCTAGATCGCGAGATAATCTAGGCTGGTTCAATTAACCGACGTATATCAATATCAATTAGAAAGTTACCCCTATGGAATCGATCGTTAGCGCCATTAATGGCATCATTTGGAGCCCTGCTCTTATCTACTTATGTCTAGCCGCAGGACTGTTTTACACAGTAATAACTCGCTTTATGCAGGTTCGTTTGTTCTCGGAAATGCTACACCTTCTAAGGTCAGGTCAAAGTTCTGATAAAGGTATTTCATCATTTCAAGCTCTCTCAGTCTCTCTTTCAGGCCGAGTCGGCACGGGTAACATTGCTGGTGTTGCCGCGGCTATTGGCTTTGGTGGACCGGGTGCCGTATTTTGGATGTGGATTGTAGCTATATTCGGGGCTGCGACAGCTTATATTGAAGCCACCTTGGCTCAAATATATAAAGAGGTTGATGAGGGCGAATATCGAGGAGGGCCAGCTTACTATATCGAGAAAGCAATGGGGCAGACTTGGTATGCATGGCTATTTGCCATTGCCACAATCCTTGCTTGCGGGTTTCTACTGCCAACAGTGCAATCTAATGCTATTGGTAACGCAGTAGTTCAGACCCTTGGTGAAGGTAGTATTATTGCCACAGCATTAGGAGAATTGAGCTCAGTGAAGGTCATCACTGGCACAGTGATTTGTATTATTTTAGGGTTTATTATTTTCGGTGGCGTAAAACGTATAGCCAGCTTTGCCCAAATAGTTGTGCCATTTATGGCTCTAGCCTATATCATCACAGCCTGCGTTATCATTGCCATTAATATCACCGAGCTCCCCGGCATCATCTCTATGATCGTAAAAGATGCGTTTACACCCATGGCAGGCTTTGGCGCCGCGGTCGGTTGGGGCGTCAAGCGTGGAGTCTATTCGAATGAGGCTGGTCAGGGTACGGCCCCACATGCCGCTGCAGCAGCGGAGGTAAAACACCCAGCTCAGCAAGGTTTGGTACAGTCCTTTTCAATTTATATCGACACATTGTTTGTTTGTAGCGCTACGGCATTTATGATACTCATCACCGGCACATATAATGTTGGCCCCGACGCTACCGCGCTGATCATACAAAATGTTGCGGCGGACACTTCAGCTAATAGCCCCGCATTCACACAAATGGCCATCGAAAGCGTTATGCCAGGCATTGGAAATCCATTTGTTGCAGTCGCGTTATTCTTCTTCTCATTCACAACTCTGATGGCCTATTATTACATAGCGGAAAGTAACGTAGTCTATATTCGCAGGTTTGTAAAAGTACCAGGGGCAGTTAACCTACTTAAGATAGGGTTGATAGCGGCTGTGTTCTTCGGAACTGTTAAAGAGGCAAATCTGGCTTGGGCACTCGGCGACATTGGCGTCGGTTTAATGGCTTGGATAAACATCATCGGCATACTAATAATTTTTATTCTGGGTAAACCGGCAATCAAAGCTCTGAGGGACTACGAAGATCAAAGACAAAAAGGCGTCAAGGAGTATGAGTTCGATCCAAAAAAACTAGGAATCAAAAACGCAGATTTCTGGGAGAAATAATTTATTTAAAACAGCAAAACAAAGGGGCTATTTTAGCCCTTTTGTTATTTCCAGCTGTTTAGCTGCACTTTTGCTGCATCCAATGCCATTTTGGCCCATGGAAGTTTTTCATTGGCACGCGCATGATGGCTAATACTGACGTAACCGTGCATGACAGCCCATAGATCAAGTGATGCCTTTAGCTTATCAAGCTGCAGATTATTGGTGGCAATATAGCAGCTAGAGTTGTGAACCAACTTTTTAAAAGCCCTGTCACCCGCTTCTCTGGCTTCCGCAGAAGGCTCGTAGGAAGTGTCGCTCTCTCCAAAAATTAGCCTGTAGTGAGCCTCATGTTGGTAAGCCATCTGTAAATAATTCTTACACGACTTAACTACATTATCGTAAGTCAGTGGTGCGTCCCCGAGATCCATTGCCTTGTATACCTTATTAAATCCTTCGATATATAGTGCATCAAGAACCCCTTGTTTACCATTGAAATGGCTGTAAATACCAATAGTGGATAATCCAGCGTGTTTAGCTATTGCTCTAACGCTGAGAGCAGAAACACCACCATTTAGAAAAAGTTCCGATGCAGCTGCCAAAATTTTTTCTCTTGAGGCTTCTGTACGTTTTGTGGGCCTTGCTTGCGCTTTGGCATTTTCTTGAGTATTCATTTTCTATACTTCCCCATAATAAGGCGGCTAGAGGTCTTCGCAATACTTGTAGCGCAGTTGGGCCATTGATATTTGAGACGCAAAACAATAGAACGCTTGCCTACATAACACTGTTATGGTTAAATAAATAACAGTGTTATAAAATAATACCAGAGATCAACGATTTATTCACGCTCTTGGAATTTATGTAAGCTCTGAAAACTGGCCAAATCCGCTACGGGACTCAAATAAAACATTGCAAATTGATTTTTGCTGCTTTGCACTACGAGACGAAAAATGACGCAAATTAAAACAGACTACCTAATCATTGGCGCTGGTGCTGTTGGCATGGCGTTTGCCGACGTTTTACTCAGCGAAACACAAGCCACAGTAACCATAATTGATAAGCATGATAAGCCAGGAGGACATTGGAATGACGCCTACCCGTTCGTTACGTTACACCAACCCTCTAAGTTCTACGGAGTAAACTCTGTCGAGCTGTCCTCGGGAAGAAAAGACGCTCTCGGGTTAAATCAGGGAATGCATGAATTAGCATCTGGCGCAGAAGTCATGGCCTACTATGACCAGGTTATGAAACATGTCTTTTTACCATCTGGGAGAGTCAAGTATTACCCCATGTGTGAGTACAATGGCGATAGAACATTTACATCAATTGTCTCGGGAGAGAAATTCAGCGTTGATGTCAAAAATAAGATCGTCGACGGAACTTACTTTAAAACCTCAGTACCCTCAACCCATACACCAAACTACTCTATTGCAGACGGTGTTGAACTAATTCCGCTAAATGAACTACCAAGTCAAAATTCCCCCAGAGACCATTATGTGGTTATTGGTGGTGGCAAGACCGGAATAGATGCCTGTTTGTGGTTACTAAATAATCGTATTGACCCGAGCAAAATCACGTGGATCATGCCCAGAGACGCGTGGTGGATCGATCGCAAAAATGCTCAACCTGGCGAGGAGTTTTTCATGAGCTCCATGGGAGCGCAACTGAAACAAATGGAAGCCATTGCAACCGCTGCCTCAATGAACGACTTGTTTGACAAACTTGAGGCCGCAGGCGTTCTATTTCGCTTAGATAAAAATGTCAGACCGTCCATGTTTCATGGTGCCACAGTGAGTCAAGCTGAGGCAAATGAACTTCGCAAAATCACTAACGTCATCCGTAAAGGGCGGGTTAAAAGAATAGAAATGAATGAGATAAGATTCGCTGATGATTCGATTGAACTCTCTGGCGACACCTTGTTTATTGACTGCTCGGCAAGAGCGGTCCCGGTATCCGAAACTTACCCCGTCTTCGAGGGTAACAACATTTGTGTTCAAACCGTTCGATCTTATCAACCGGTTTTCAGTGCCGGATTTATCGCTCATATTGAAGCGAACTATGAGGATGAGGCAACCAAAAACGACATCTGTGGATTAGTACCGCTACCAAACCATGATGTAGACTGGTTGATAGGAATGGCCGCTCAAATGCGGAATCAGCAACGTTGGTCACAAGAGCCCGGACTGAGAGAGTGGCTAATAGAGAGTAGACTCGACGGTTTCACAGCGCTTACGATTCCTAATGAAAACACTCCTGCTGAGCATCTAAAGGTCCTGATGGGGATGAAAGAAGCGGTCCCGGCTGCCGCAGAAGGTTTAAAACGCCTCATGCCAGAGGCCATCGCTACTCGAGCGAAGCTTGGCGTATGAAGCGCAGCCATAACCAGTGACCGCAGAAAATCTACTAACGAGGGAGATTCATGAAAGCATTACAAACTCTAAAGTCCGATTTCAGTAAAACAAGACTCGTCACTATCACCGAGCCTTCAGCCTCCAACAATGAAATTAAGCTCAAAATAGAGCGCTTCTCTTTCACCGCTAATAACATCACTTACGCGGTCGCAGGTGACTTCCTAAAGTATTGGGATTTCTTCCCGGCAAAGAATGAAGACGGCAGCAATGCATCATCGATCTGGGGACAAATTCCGGTTTGGGGCTTTGCTATTGTTACAGAATCGAACTCTAGTAGTGTTGCGGTAGGAGAACGTTTTTTTGGATACTACCCACCCACTGAACATTGTGTAATGCTACCAACTGCGACCAATTCGGCAACGTTCATCGACGGCTCGCCGCATCGTTCACACTTGCCAGGCGGATATAATTTGTATCGTAAGGTTGGCAATCAAGTCGACACACTTGCCGATAATGAGCAAAGCCTTTTGTATCCATTATTTGCAACTGCTTTCTCAATTGTTGATTTATGTGCAAGTCACGATTGGTATGGTGCTGATGAAATAATCATTTTAAGTGCCTCAAGTAAGACTAGCATTGGTCTAGCTTACGCCATTAACGAGACAGAAGGAGCACCAAAGCCCATCGGCGTTACATCCAGTCGTCATAAGATCGCAGTAGAGTCCCTCGGCGTCTACGATCAAGTTTGCAGTTATGAGGAGATTGAGCAACTCCAGAATGAAAGTAAGTGCTGTATCGTAGACATGTCAGGAAATAAAAATTTATTGTGCTCACTTCATGAAATGTACGGTGAAAACATGATGGCCACACTTAGTGTGGGTGCTACCCACTGGGATTCGTTGGGAGTCAATGCAAGTATCATTCAAGACCGAACTCACCAATTCTTTGCTCCTTCGCAAATAGAGAGCATGATCAAGCGCCTTGGACCACAAAGCTTTAGCGAACAACTAGGGACTTTTATTCAAGGATCATTTTTGAAAACAAGAAGCTGGCTTAAATTCGACGAGTTAGACAGCATCGAGTCTCTCAATAGTGTATATCCAGATGTTTGCGCTGGTAAAGTCGATGCAAATACCGGCGTAATAGTGGTTTTGTAGAGAACATAACCTAGTTGTTTTATTTTAAGACGCTCCTATTAAGTTGGCAGCAAACCTTCGTGATATCCGCATAAAGAGGCAAAATTATCATCGTTTTTAAAAAGCTACTTATATGCAACGTTTTTTTCATTAATTTGATCTATCATCTGCCAATCTCTTTAGCTGCTCGGAATCACGATAGCAGCTGAAAGAATAAGAATTTAAATTGAAAGAACACTAATGGAGTTCCACCATGAGAAAGCGCCTTTACTTAGCTGTGCTGACTTTGATGAGCCTGAGCGCATGTAATCAAGCTTCTAATGAAACGCAGAATGCGGTTAAAGACACATCAGTCGCCGCTGGAGTAGAAACCTCTGACAACACCGCCCCCTCGATTACATCTGAAGACATCGTCACTGAATCAAAGAAAGCCAACGACTTTTACGAGCGAATTTTTGAGGAAGCTGTTGCTCGCAGTCCAGAGTTTCTTACTTATCTTGGGCGAAAAGAGAGAATGAATGAATGGAATGATATAAGCGATGAGAATGCTAGAAGGGAGTTAGAAATCTCAAAGAAAAATCTAAATGAGCTTGGCAATATTGATCGAAATAAATTGGATCCAGCTACGGCGTTAAGTTATGACCTCCTAAGGCAATCTATCGAAAATGATATCGAGGATTACAAATGGCGCTTATACAACTACCCAGTAAATCAAATGTTCGGCCGACATTCTGGAGTGGTTTCACTGCTAATAAATCAGCATCGCATATCAAGCGTTAGTGATGCCGAAGCCTATATCGCCCGCCTTAATGGTGTAGAGAAACTATTCGATCAATTAATCGATGGCATAGAGGCGCGGGCTGCTGCAAACATTATCCCGCCAAAGTTTGTGTTTCCGCATGTGATTCGCGACAGTAAGAACATTATCACTGGCGCGCCTTTCGGCGAAGGCAAACCAAGCGCCATCCTGAATGATTTCTCTGGCAAGCTGGATAAATTGTCCACCACCGAAGGTAGCGATTTGTCTGCAGATAAGAAAGCTCAATTGTTGGCTGCAGCAAACAAAGCGTTGATCACCTCGGTAAAACCAGCGTACGAAAAATTAATTTCAACTCTGACTTTATTGGAAGAGAAGGCCAATACGGATGACGGTGTTTGGAAGTGGGAGGGTGGTGAAGAATTCTTTAACGTTGCGCTGAAACGTACAACTACCACGGATTTAACCGCAGATGAGATTCACCAAATCGGTCTCGCAGAAGTTAAACGTATCCATGATGAGATGCGCGCGATTAAAGACAAAGTAGGCTTCGAGGGTGACCTCAAGGCGTTCATGCAATTTATGCGTGAAGATGATCAGTTTTATTACGACAATACGGACGAGGGGAAACAGCGCTATTTGACCGAGGCAACAGAGTATATCGATGTAATGAAGGGTCGTTTAGACGAACTATTCATTACTAAACCAAAGGCCGATCTGATCGTTAAGGCCGTTGAGCCATTCAGAGAGCAGTCGGCAGGCAAAGCTTTCTATCAGCAGCCCTCGGAAGATGGTTCACGACCTGGCACCTACTATGCAAATTTATATGACATGATGGCAATGCCTACCTATCAAATGGAGGCTTTGGCCTATCACGAAGGAATTCCAGGGCACCATATGCAGCTCGCGATACAACAAGAGCTTAAAGGTATACCAAAGTTTAGAAAATTTGGTCGTTACACAGCATATACCGAAGGCTGGGGACTTTACTCTGAGTTTTTACCTAAAGAAATCGGCATGTATTCAGACCCTTACTCAGACTTCGGTAGACTAGCTATGGAGCTTTGGAGAGCTTGTCGATTAGTAGTAGACACTGGCATTCACGCTAAAAAGTGGACTCGTGAAGAAGGCATAAAATACTACACCGACAATACCCCAAATGCCGTTTCAGATGCCGTCAAAATGGTCGAAAGACACATTGTTATGCCATCACAAGCAACGGCTTATAAAATTGGCATGCTGAAAATTATTGAACTTAAAGAAAAAGCCCAAACGGCACTCGGAGACAACTTTGATATCCGTGGATTTCACGATGAGATACTCAAATACGGACCTCTCCCTCTTAATGTCGTGGAGGCTAAGATCGACTCTTGGATAGCATCTCAAAATTAAGCCAAATGACGAACCATTTGTTCGAGACAAACTAAAAAGTCCGTTTTATTACTTCTTATATAAGCCTTCAAGGCGCGACCTAGACAAGTCGCGCCTTTTTTATTTCAGACAAAATCTCGTCAATCCTACTCACGTAGGTATGGTGTTTCAGTGCGTATTCATACCCGCATTGGGCTATTTTTAAGCGCTCTTCTTCATGTTCTAGATAGTAAAAACACTTTTTCAGGAGATCATCTAGGTCATCTAAGCGATAGTAAATTAAATGCTCACCATCATTAAACTTGTTTTGCAAAGGAGTCTGCATTTCATCGATCATTACTAAAGCTCCACTACTAAGGGCCTCATAAAGCCGATGATCACCCTCCCATAGGTCAGGATTACAAGTCACCACTATCCTGGACTCACAGAGTGCGTTCTGATACGAATTTTGAAATACATTTCTCCCTAGATTTCCAGCCTGCCCCACATGCCCAATCTGAGTCCGATATCGGCTGTCGCTAAACGTACGTTTGAGCAATCTAGCGACCCGTGATCTGTTGTTATTCCAACTTATATCCCGGTAATTACTCTCGAAAAAGCAAGCCAAGTCCAACGTCCTATTGGTTGCAGCGGACTCAGGTCGCAATTCAAGGAACTCCTTTTTGATAGGAAAGCCAATGGGTATTACTTGGGCCCCAAATAGGTTGCCTGTCTCTTTATCATAAACACTGCGTTTGAAGTACAACAGACAGTCATTAGCAGGTATCAATCTAGATGGCCTATCAGAATAGTCGACGACGATTAGCCGCTCTTTGTCATTCAAAACTTTCTTCGACACTTGAGAGAACAAACCAATTATGACGAAATCGGCTTGGGTAGCAGAAGTAACTAAACGTGTGTCTTGGTGATCGACAATCCCATCACAAATAAACTTGTGCCAACCAACCACAGGATCTGTGGGAGGGACGAAAAATTTGTACACCATATAGTAATCGGTCTAACGGCCAACAATAGGAAGACCTAGATTGAGTTGAACCAGAGTCACTGCGTACAGAATGAAGCTTGATGCCAGAATGGCCACAACAAAGCCTCTTATAGCCGCTAACCATGTTCCCGTTGAGGTGTTCTGGTTTGTTCTTTCGACCATAATGATAATAGCCGCAAAAATCATTGATAAACCGGAAATAATCGCTGTCCAGCCCCAGAATTGATCAAAGTGGCGAAATCCATACCAAGCCACATTCCACAAGCCAAACAGCGCCAGACTTGCTGAGATAAACGTAACAACGCGAAGATCTTGTTTTTCTGAATGAGTATTATTCCATGGAGTCGGACGCAAAATCACTAATCCAAGCAGCATAGCGATGGTCACCACAATTCCCATGTTTTCTCCCGCAAACTTAACGTCCGCATTTCTTGTCTCTAAGTCAATGTAGCTTAGCATCTTTTACTCTAGATCTAGATTTTGTTTGCTAAGGCTGAGCAATCTCCAAAATAACAGTAAACCGACTGTCGTCAAACTGGTAACCATCGCAAACCACATCCCTTTTGCACCCTCTAAGCCGTCAAACCACTCGGTGAAACCCAGTCCAATACCAATTGGTAATCCGAAAACCCAGAACGCTATCAGTTGATATCGCGGTGGACTAGCGGTGTCGTGATAAGCTCTCAGTCCGTGAACAGCTGTGACCTGCAGACAATCAGCGATCTGAAAGGCGGCACCAAAGTAAAGCAGAGTAACAGCCAAGGGGATAACTGACTCATCATCACTAAACAGGCGTATGAGGGCCTCGTTGCAGTAGATGAAAATCACACAGATACAAACGGCCAATAAAAGATTGAACCTCAGTCCGACTTTGATAGTGTACCAGGCAGACAAAGGCATATTAGCGCCGAGAAACTGAGACGCTCTTATGGTTATGCCTTGAGATATCCCCATGTATATCATAAAACTCAGCGAAGCTACGGTAATTGCAACCGCATGTGCTCCCGCCTCGATCGGACCAAACAAGGCAATTAGCATACCTGCACCAGCGAACATGCTTAGCTCAATTACGATTGACGCACCAATAGGCACTCCTAACACCAGAGTTCGTTTAATTGAACTGAAATCTGGGCTATTAAGTGACCTTAGAAGGTTCTGCTGTCTGGTTTTAGGATGAAAATGAGCTATGAGTAGTAACGCAAAAAAACCCAACCACATTAAGATTGCGGTTGCCCACGCACATCCAACTCCGCCTAATCTAGGAAACCCATACAAACCATTAACCAAAATATAATCTAAGGGAATATTAACTAGGAAAATCACAAAGCTAAGAAGAAAAACAACTCGTGTCAGATTAATCCCTTCCAATGTCCCTCGTACGGCAGGTATCAGCGTCATGGGGACCGCACAAAAGCTGATAACTAATAAAAACTCTCTAGCGATAGAGAGCATATCCTTCTCAAAATTAGCAAACTGCAGCCCCCAGTAGACTAACCAAACTAACAGCGTAGCCAACAAACCAAGTGCTAAGCACATCCACAATGACTGATTTAACTGATGTTTAACTCCATCAATATTTTTAGCTCCAAATTGTTTGGCTACCAAAGGTTGAGTAGCAAAGCCCACTCCCATAAAGAAAAGAATAATCATATTCCATGTATTGACTCCTAAATTCATACCAGCGAGTTCTAGCGTGCCAGCTTTACCCGCAATCAACACATCAGTGGCAGACATACCGACCAATGAAAGTTGCGCGAGAGACACTGGCGCCGCTAGTTTAATCAATTGACTTACTTCATGTCGGAATGTCGCTTTTTCTTGCATTTGAAGGTAATTAGATAATCGAACTTTTTACATCGAGTATTGAAGCAGCACTAGGCCGATTAATCCAACTATTTCGTCTCTTCAGACCGAACGGTTTCTCATTAATAACATCCTATTAAATACCTCAGTGAGCATCAGTGAGAAAACAAAGCGTGATTAACCTAAAAGTCAAAACGAACAATTATTTTGAGATAGAAAAAGTATTTTGGGAGGCAGACAGAGAGCAAATTACTACTGGTCAGTATTATCATATTTATGTACAATTACACCAACATTTATTAAAGCAAAATGTCTAGTAAAATAGAATTGCTAGTCAAAATGTTTAATAATAGAAACAAATAACATCGATAGATGCACATCAAAATGAATAGACTTGCCACTCGCGGGATGAACCTCACACAGCAAGTAGCTGAAACACTAGGTAGCGCCATCATTGGTCAAGTTTACGGCGATCACAACCCAGTACCAAGTGAAGCGATTATTTGTGAAGAACTTAATGTCAGTCGCAGTGCTGCACGTGAGGCTGTTAAATCATTAGCAGCTAAAGGACTAATCACATCTAGAGCAAGACAAGGAATTCGAGTTCTACCAGAGTCGGAATGGAACCTATTTGATGCTGATGTATTGCGTTGGATGCGTGATGCCAATCCATCTCTGGGACTATTGAGAGAGTTTACAGAGCTTAGGGTTGCCATTGAACCAGAAGCAGCTTACTTAGCAGCAAAGAGACAGAACAAGACGTTTATAGCTGAAATAGCAAGCGCTTTAGAGCGCATGTCAAAAGCCGAGCAGGGGCTGGACGACCCGCTTGAATCTGATATTGCATTCCACCTCAGCGTCTTAAACGCCAGTGAAAATCGGTTTTTCATGCAATTAGGCAGAATTATCGATACAACCTTGAGAGTCAGCATCCGCTTTACTAACAGACGCACCGGGGTAAGGGCCGGCAGCTATAACGACCATAAAAAGATTTTCGACGAGATCGTTGCTGGAAACCCCCTAGAGGCGGCTAAATATGCAAGTGAACTGATGCAAGGCACACTGACAACGATCCTCGATGCCCTCGATGAGGGAATTAAGTAAATCGAGTACAACTTGAAAATAGCAAGCCGCATTACATACGATGGAGTTCTAAAGGCAGATAATCGCGACACCTTTGCTTACTGACGGAACAGGAAAACAGATTCCCTCGTCAGTCGGCTCACATGCGTCACCGACATCATCACTGTCCACATCTTCTTGTAATGCATTAGCAACGAGAGGACAATTATCCTCAGAATCAATGACGCCATCATTATCATCATCCGTATCACAGGCATCTCCTTGTGAATCCATGTCGCTATCGGCTTGATCGGGGTTGGCGACGAGCGGACAGTTATCCAAAGCATCTCCGACTAAATCGGCATCCTGATCGTTAAAGACTAGATCGCACGAATCTCCAGCCCCATCACCATCACTATCAGCTTGATCGGAATTAGCGTCAATCGGACAGTTATCATTGACGTCTAAAACCGAATCCGCGTCATCATCGAGATCACAGACATCCCCCAAGCCGTCTACATCCAAATCGGACTGATCAGCATTCGAATCCGCAGGACAGTTATCCAGCGCATCACCAACCATATCTGCGTCCTGATCATTAAATTCTGCATCGCAAGCGTCGCCAACGCCATCGCCATCCGCATCAGCCTGATCCTCGTTTGCAATGGCTGGGCAATTATCTTGTGAGTCAGCTACATTATCGTTATCAGCATCATTGGTATCTAAGTCACAAACATCACCCTCACCGTCCATGTCGCTGTCGGCTTGATCGGGGTTGGCGGCGAGCGGACAATTATCCACCTGCGCAGGTCTCACACGAATTGCAAACGGTCTATCTGAGGCTGATTCCAAGAACGTTGAACCATTCGTGGAAAAATAACCCTGACCAAAGTTATAACTGCCTGAGCTTGCAATAGGCCAAAAACAGTCTCCAGTTGAATACACTACCACAGCGAGTACATCGCCGCTTGCAACACTCAGATCATCAACGTCAAAGTCGTTTAAATCAATTTCCGTAAACGAGGAAGAAACCGGACCCACAGCCAGTGTTTTGGAGTCCAGATTAGCCGATAATGGGCTACCAGTACCGCCAGTACCTCGAATTTCAACCTGCAAGTCACCGCTAGCGCAAGTGATTGGTAGTGATACACTTTCCAAATGCCCAGTCAGACCTATTGTGAAAGTTTGTGCAAGGTATCCGTTAGTTCCGGTATCACCAAAGCTGAAGCCACTGCTGGCTAACTGATCATCACTGAAAGCAAATTGTTGATCATTTGTTGAATCATTAAAAACACCATCGCCGTCTATATCTGGATCACACAGATTACCCTCGCCATCATTATCTTGGTCCGCTTGATCAGCATTATTTATGGTTGGGCAGTTGTCATCCGCAAAACCGAAACCATCGGAATCCACATCGTATAAAAACGCAGCTCCTGCAATATCATCTAGCTGAAGGGCCCGCAAGCTTCCAGCAAAGGTCGTCATAATGGTTGGTGTTCCATCATCCTCGTGATCTAAACCGACTGAGTGCCCAAGTTCGTGCAAAGCAACTCTTCTAAAGTCAACTTTACCAACCATGCTGCCCGAAAAGATATCCCAGGTTCTAGTGCTATTGAAATTTATGGTAGAGCGCACTCTTTTGGTTCCAATAAAAAACTCAGTCTGAATAGCCAGAGTGCTTGAGCCGAAGGCACTTCCACAATTATCTGGTGCAAACTGCACCCCATTACCACTTGCTCCACAGGGATCCACAGATGGGGTTGCGGTATCTATTATGAACTTAAAGGCAGACTCATCATTCCATTCGTTCATCGATCTAACGAACTCAGTTTGCAAACTTTCTAAGCTTGCCGACCCTGTTGGAAGCGGGTTGGCTGATGCATGTCGATCTGGAAAGTTGACATTGAACTCCACTTGCCCCTCGAGCCAATAATTAGATGAAACATTGAAAGCCGCCAATGGACTTGAAAAACAAAGCCCAACAAGAACTGTGACTAGACTTTTCATGCAAAAGTCCCTTGATCTCAGTCTCTAGCCTGCAAAATAGCGCGCTTGAAATCGGACAAAGTAACCCCAGACTGACTTGATTTCCCCTTAACTTGAACGCCATTCGCTGGACCTTTACTTAGAGTACCCAGGGGTGATACCTGACCTTCATTAAGACTGGATATCATTTGACCTGAACTCGTTGCCATTTCATCATTTTTAACTTTAAAGTGGCCCTGGGCCCAACCCAAAAGGGGGTTGACCATTTGCTGATGGGTGCTTTCAACGAAGTAGACTCCATGCTCCCCCAATTGAGGATAGACTAGCGCCTGAATTCTCATTGTCTGGCCTTCTACAGTACCACCCAGAAACTCTAGGGTAATGGTTGGCTCACTCCAATTACCCAAAATGACATCTCTAACATCGAAGGTAATTAAAGTAACTATAGATGATTTATTACTTTTCAATTCAGACTGCACCTCCGATACCTCTCCCTCGAACACCAATTCAGCGTTTTGACTTAGTTGCTTAAAACTCAAACTCTGTATTGATGTTGCGCCTGTAGAAGCGCTAATTAGGAAAAGAACAAGTAAAATCGAAGAGGTAAGATTCATGAGTAGAGTTCGTTTAGATGCCAACACAATAGACACCTTATTTGCTTTCAACTCCCAAGGTCAATACCTCAGCTTGGAGATCTACAAGTATTTGAGATTAAGAAGCTATATCTAGGCTCTAGCCACGGCGTTTAAAATGGCCGCTAGCGTCGCCCCGAGAATATCTCTGCTCCTTCCAGCGCCACAAACTCTTTTAGAGTCAATACTAATTTGGACATAAGCCATGGCTTCTGAGCCATCATGATGTCCAAGAGTATGCTCATTGTATTCAATAATCACCAGCTCGCGCTCAAGCTGTTCACTCAAAGCCGACATAAAGGCTTCTAGCACTCCACGCCCAGTACCTGATAGTAACAAGTCGTCGCCATTTCTCACCAAGGTGGCATCGAACTTATCGATCCCATCAGTACGGCTGACTTGGTAACCATTCAATCGCATACTTTGATTACTATTCAGATACGTGGATTCGAACAGCCCAATTATTTGCTCAGCGCTGACTTCTGCCTCCGTTACTTCAGCCTCCCTTTGGACTACTGAACTAAAGTCGACTTGCAACCAACGTGGCATCTTAATGCCATGTTCTTGCTCTAGAACATAGGCAACTCCACCTTTCCCAGACTGAGAATTAATGCGAATGACTTCTTGATAGTTTCGACCCACATCTCTGGGATCTATTGGCAAATAGGCCACTTCCCAAGTCTGCCCCTCTTCATACAGAGCCAAACACTTATTGATAGCGTCTTGATGACTACCTGAGAACGCCGCGAAAACTAGTTCACCAGCATAGGGATGGCGAGGGTGAACTTTTAACTGGGTGCACTTTTCGACCACATTAATGATCCGATCCATGATCGACAAATCTAATTTAGGATCAACGCCAGCACTGTAGAGATTCATAGCCATGGTGACGATATCCATATTACCTGTTCTCTCGCCATTACCAAGTAACGTTCCCTCTACTCGATCTGCACCGGCTAAAACGCCTAACTCGGAAGCAGCAACACCGCAGCCTCTATCGTTGTGAGTGTGCAAACTTACCACCACGGAGTCGCGTTTTTGTATATGATCACAAAACCATTCGATTTGGTCCGCATACACGTTTGGAGTCGCAACCTCCACCGTTGCCGGTAGATTGAGTATTATCTTTTTATCTGGACTTGGCTGCCAAACATCGACAACCGCATTACAAACCTCAACAGCATAGTCAATTTCGGTACCGGTGAAGCTCTCAGGCGAATACTGAAATTGCCATTCCGTATCCGGTTGCTTCTCAGCCTCCTTCTTGACCCAAGCTGCACCATTCACAGCGATTTGCTTTATCTCTTGTTTGGAAAGCTTAAATACCTGCTCTCGCTGAACCGTAGACGTCGAGTTATAGACGTGAACAATAGCTTTTCTGACCCCTCTCAACGCTTCATAGCTACGAGTAATTAATTCTTCTCTGGCTTGAGTTAAGACCTGAATAGTCACATCTTCAGGGATTCGGTCCTCGACAATCAATTTTCTGACGAAATCAAAATCGGTTTGTGACGCAGCAGGAAAGCCAACCTCTATTTGTTTGAAACCGACTGCAACCAGCATTTCAAACATCTCTAGCTTTTGCGGAGGTGTCATAGGGTCAATCAAAGCCTGATTACCATCACGCAGATCCACACTACACCATTCTGGGGTCTCGGTAATCACGTTATTCGGCCAACGCCTATCGGGCTTATTAATCGCAACTATGGGGGTATATTTTCTATGGTCGAACCGCGTCATCAAACTCTCTATTAACAAGGGTTGTTATTCATTAATGCCAGAATTATATCCACTTCAAGATAGTATTTTTAACTAAAATAAGTAATCATCTAGACATAATTAGAGATTTTCACCAACAATTAGCCCATACTGAGTGAATTAATTTGAATTTAGATAAAATAGACAAACAAATTCTCCACGAATTACAGAAAAACGCCAAAATAAGTAATCTAGAGTTAGCCGAACGGGTAAATCTATCTCCTACCCCTTGCGCTAGGAGAGTAAAACAGCTTGAGGAAAGTGGCATCATAATCGGGCACACCACGCAGCTCGACCAAGAAAAACTAGGCCTTAAGCTCATGGCGATTATTAGTGTTACCATGGACAAGCACACGGCCGACCGATTTGATAAGTTTGAGGCGGCGGCCGCCGAGTTACCAGAAGTAATGGAGTGTTATGTGGTTACCGGCCAGGATTCAGATTTCCTTATCAAAGTCCTGGTCAGAGATATGAGGCACTATGAAGAGTTTCTTCTGCGCAGGTTAACCAAATTAGATGGTGTTAGTGGAGTTCACACCAGCTTCGTGTTAAGACATCCGATTAACAAAACACAGCTACCAGTTTGAGCGCGTTGCTGTCTTTGAAAAATAAAAAATTAAGAGGAGATAAAGTAGTGAACGTCATTAAAAAAAGTATTGCGGGGCTGATAGGCTCAATAGTATTAGTCACCCTAGTTTTGTTATTGACTGGTAACGGATTTATTCTCACGAGCGTAAAACGTACCTATCTTGCTGGCCACGTAACAGCTAACGTTAATGATCACAGCGTATTCGAGGTGCGAAACATCAAGACAGACCAACATACACCACTAAAGAAACATGCTGATTTTCTCAAAAAGCCATTACCCACCGAGTTTTTGGATGAACTTGAAAGGGGTAATACTGCCGCTTTTCTGGTGCTCAAAAACGGTCAGATCCTTTCTGAATACTACTTCAATGGCTACAATGACAGGAGTAAAACTAATTCATTTTCAATGGCTAAGACAGTAACGACCTTGTTACTCGGCATCGCTATCGAAGAGGGCTTAGTTCGCGACCTAGATCAACCTATCATTGACTTCATTCCAGAGTTCAAAAATGACCCGCTGGGTAAAACCGCCACAATTGGTCAATTTTCTTTAATGAATTCAGGCTACGAGTGGGATGAAAATTACTACACTCCGTTTAGCCCAACAGTGGAACTCTATTATGGCAGTAACATCGAGAAGTTCTTGCTCGCTGGAGAGTTTAGTGCGAAACCAGGCGAGTTCTGGGAATATTCCAGTGCATCTACGCAAATAATGGGAATTTTTTTACTGCGGGCTTTGCAAAAAGCAGGCGCGGCGAACACATTAAGCGAATATCTTAGTGAAAAAATTTGGCAACCGTTGGGTATGAATGACGACGGACTTTGGCATCTGGACAACAAAGGTATGGAGCTGGTTTATTGTTGCATAAACACTAATGCGAGAAATTTTGCCAAACTTGGCATGCTAATCCAGAACAAAGGCGAGTGGCAAGGAACGCAAATCGTGCCAAGCGATTTTGTAGAGCAAATGATCAAACCAGTGGGCCAACCTTATTATGGCTTGTCCACTTGGCTGCAAGTTAAAGAAGAGCCCCACTATCATTGGTATAGCGGACACCTTGGACAGTATGTGATTAGTGTACCTAGCCATAACATGGTAATCGTAAGGCTGGGAGAAAACCCAACTTCTGTTGATGACTTCCGAACTGTAACCTTACCAAGATATGTGGAAATGAGTCTAAACACTCTCTAAGCCTGATTGAAATAAAAATCTGTCTGTAATCTGGCTGTCATATTTTGAGGTTTTCGACTCGTATAATTACCAGTCGAATTTGAATGGCGTCGGGTCTAAGCAATGAGCATTAAAATAGGCATAAACGGGTTTGGCCGCATAGGTCGACTTACTCTTAGAGCTATTTACGAGCGTAAAGAGTTTTCTGAAATAGAGTTTCTTCATATTAATGACCCTGCTGGGGATGCAGAAACGTTTGCACATCTGTTAAATTTTGATTCAGTGCATGGTCCATCAAACCTGGATGCAAAAGATATAAATGGCAAAATTGTCATAGAGAACGATGAAATTTGCTTCACTAGTCACACAGATATTTTGGAAACTGACTGGTCTGGCTGCGACATAGTTATCGATGCCTCAGGTAAATTCAAGACCTGTGAAAGCCTTAAACCCTATTTCCATCAAGGCGTTAAAAAAGTCATTGTCACCGCTCCGATCAAAGAGCCTGGTGCACTCAATATTGTAATGGGTGTTAATAATCACTTATACGATCGAGAACGATACTCAATCGTTACCGCAGCCTCCTGCACTACCAATTGCATAGCACCAGCGGTGAAGATTATTCATGAAAATTTAGGCATCAAACATGGCTCGATTACCACGATACATGACATAACTAATACTCAAACAATCATCGATGCCCCACACAAAGACCTTAGGAGAGCTCGATCCTGTGGAACGAGCTTAATTCCTACTACAACTGGATCTGCGACTGCAATTGCCGAAATTTTTCCGGAACTAAAGGGTCGCTTAAATGGTCATGCAGTTCGAGTACCTCTGACAAATGCTTCCTTAACTGATTGCGTTTTCGAGTTAGATCAACCCACCTCAATCAAGGCGGTGAACACCCTCTTCAAACAGGCGAGTGAAAATGAGTTGTTTGGAATCCTTGGGTATGAAGATCGTCCATTAGTGTCGGTGGACTTCAAAACGGATGCACGCTCTTGTGTTTTAGATGCACTCTCCACAATGACTGTAAATGATACTCAACTTAAACTTTATCTATGGTATGACAACGAGTGGGGTTACGTTAATCGCACTGCTGAATTAACTCAGTTCGTGATTGATCAAGGTCTCTAAAATGGCACCAACTGACCTTAGACATAGCGAGCGATCAAATTTTAAACAGTATCTACTCATTACTTTTAATTACTGGGCGTTTACGATTACTGATGGTGCTTTAAGAATGCTGGTGGTGCTTTATTTCCACCAGCTCGGCTACTCCGCACTCGAGATTGCGCTGTTATTTATTTTTTATGAATTGTTCGGCGTCATCACTAATTTATTCGGTGGCTGGCTGGGCAGTCGACTCGGCTTGAATCAAACCATGAACATTGGCTTGGGTCTGCAGATTTGTGCTTTGGGGATGCTGGCAGTGCCACCGACCGATCTATCGGTTTTTTGGGTCATGCTAGCTCAGGCAATTTCAGGCATAGCCAAAGATTTGAACAAGATGAGTGCCAAAAGCGGAGTAAAGTTTTTAGTACCGCAACAAGAAAGCAGCACTCTATATAAATGGGTTGCTCGCTTAACAGGTTCAAAAAATTCACTCAAGGGGATTGGCTTCTTTATAGGCGCTCTCTTGCTGTCTTTTTTAGGATTTCAATATGCAGTAGCCCTAATGGCCAGCGCATTAACAGTGATTTGGATTATCAGTTTAGTGTTTTTGCGGAGAGAGCTTGGTATAGCTAAAAATAAGCCCGAACTGTTAAAGATATTTGCCAAATCAGAGGCCATAAACCGATTATCACTGGCAAGGTTTTTCCTATTTGGTGCCCGAGATATTTGGTTTGTAATCGCCCTGCCAGTCTATCTGAGCAGCAGCCAAGGCTGGCTTCATGAACAAATTGGAGCATTCATGGCATGCTGGGTTATTTTATACGGTATAGCACAGACTCAAGCACCCAACATAACAGCAAAAGACAAGACTCCCACCTCGACCTCAGCGACTAAGTGGGCGGTTATTTTGGCACTTATTCCGGCGGGTATCGCACTTTGCCTATTTATTCTAAATAGTTCAACAGCATCGTTAATTTTGGGTCTATTTGTATTTGGATTCGTTTTTGCTATTAATTCATCAATACACAGTTTTTTGATTATCCAATACGCGGACTCTGAGGCTGTTTCAATGGATGTTGGTTTTTATTACATGGCTAACGCCGCCGGAAGATTAACGGGAACCCTGCTTTCGGGCTTAATTTTTCAATTTAGTGGCCTCCTAGCGTGTCTGGTGGGATCCTCAATTATGCTCGCACTGGCAGCTTACGCAGCAAGTAAAATAACACAAAAAGAAATAAGTGTTCATTCAACTTGGTAACCCCAAGAAACACGTTATCGCAATCACCAATGTCCAAGAAACACAATGACTCCAAAGAATGTGAGCGAGATGCCTATGATTTTGCGAAGATCGATTGACTCTTTTAAAAATAAGGCGGCCAGCACCACTATAAACACATTTGCTGTCTCATTTAACACCGAAGCTACGGACGCATCGGCGTATTTAAATCCAGCTAACCAAAATAAAAGCGCCAGATAAGAACCACAACAACTGGCAGCATAAATGGTTTTCCATTTATG
The DNA here is from genome assembly GCA_022447525.1 of Gammaproteobacteria bacterium. GTDB lineage: Bacteria > Pseudomonadota > Gammaproteobacteria > Arenicellales > Arenicellaceae > Arenicella. The sequence continues at coordinate 5,181 of JAKVBA010000036.1, read as the reverse complement.
CGCCTGACCAAACACGACCGCGATTGTACTTTTGACCTCTCGCTTGATGGCTAGATATATCAGCATCCCAAGCACACCAGCAAACATTCTAATTGTTACCAGCCAAAAGAAGGATTCATCATTGGCTTGATCGCTCAAAATTGGCTTCATGGCAACAACGCCGGCTGCCGTCATAAAGACCGATAAAGCGCCAAACAACAGACCCTTGAAAAGCTGTGAAGACTCAACTGTTTGAGCGTTGTGCCGATAAACCACCACCAAAATTCCTGTCAACACCATGATCAAACCAAGCCATTGCCATGGTAACAATGACTCACCTAAGAAAATCATCGAAAACAGAACAACGAAAGGGCTATATAAACTGGCTACTATCGCGGTCCGACTCGCACCGATGGTTCTCAGTGTCAGTAGATATAGTGTATCTGCAATTGCTATGCCCAAATAACCACTGGCAAAAACAATCAACCACACATGTAAGTCAAGACTCGGAATCACCAGTCCTTCTAGCAACAATGCCGTAGGAACTAGCAGCGCAATGCCTATGACGTTTTTCACCAAGTTAAGAGTATTGGCACTCATACTCTCACCGGCGTGTTTATACAACACAACAGCGCTCGCCCACATCAGCGCACACACCAAAGAAAACAGCTCACCTATACCCATACGTTAATTTTCAAGTGTTCCTATTTCTTTTAAAGTAATGCGCAACTTTTAATTTGTGCTATCACGATTTCCCCAATGGATAACTCTAATGCCGCGAGCGACTTCTTGGTTATTTTAGATAGCAAAGCCACCTTATTCGCCTCCAATTTAACGGTAGCTTGGGCCTGATCGGACTCTCCAATATCAACGATTTCTAATCTGAGACGGTTCAATATACTAGTTGCGTTAGAGTCATCTCTGGTAATGCTGACATCTCGAGCAGCAACTTGAATTTTTATTGATTCACCGACTTGCAAATGATCTGCTTGCAATAGATTTAAATCGCCTAGCTTTGTTCGAACGAGAGTAACTCCGAACTCAGCTTCATGCTCTACCACCCAAGCATCAATCACACTGATTGCGTCTGACTGTTGTGAAAATGGTAACTTTAGCTCAACTAATAATTCTCTGGTCAAACCGCTTTCCAAGACTCTACCCTGCTCCAATAAAACTAAGTTGTCAGATAATCTAGCTACTTCGTTCAGAGCGTGACTTACGTAAAGTACAGGAACACCAACATCTGCGCATACCTGCTCCAGAAGAGGAATGATTTCAGCTTTATTCCCAGTGTCTAACGCAGACAACGGCTCATCCATCAAAAGTAACCGCGGGTATGAGCAGAGCGCACGAGCAATCGCAACTCGCTGACTTTCGCCACCAGACAAAGTAAAGGGAAGCCGATCAAGCAGATGAGAAATATTCAGCCTTTGACAGATCGTATCCTTGGACAGTTGATTTTCAGCTGCGCTGAAATTTGACCTCTTGACGGCAAATTGAATGTTTTGTTCAACAGTCAAATGACTGAATAACACTGGTTGTTGAAAGACGTAGGCCAAACCGCGAGCATGCGTAGGTACAAAAATCTGCTCATCTTGCCATATCTCTTCAGCGTAGTTTATACGAGTACACTTGTGTTTATCCAGGCCTGCGACAGCTCGGAGAATACTTGTCTTTCCACTTCCTGACGGTCCGTAAAGTGCTGTAACACCATTTAGGGGTAGATCCAGACAAATTCGCTCATCGAAACCCTTCGATTTAAGATTTAGACGCAGCTCTAATCGGCTTATCGCCATATCCGTACCTTCCGATTACCACTATAAGCAACCATCAGCAACACAAACGCGATCACCAGTAAAAACCCGGCCAAATTATGTGCCCGCGCATAATTGAGAGATTCTACATGATCATAGATGGCAATGGATGCCACCCTTGTTTCACCTGGTATGTTGCCACCAATCATAAGCACAACGCCAAATTCGCCGACCGTATGAGCAAACCCTAATATAGCAGCAGTAAATACCCCCGGCTTAGCCAACGGCAATGCAACTGTGAAAAAAGCGTCTATTCGGCTGGCCCCTAAGGTGGCAGCTGACTCCATTGGTTGGCGACCAATCGCAACAAAGGCATTTTGAATCGGTTGAACAACAAAAGGTAAAGAGTAGATAACCGAGCCAACAATTAAACCAGAAAAGCTAAACACTAACCTTTCGCCAGTAATCGAATAAAAAGCTCCTCCAATTGGAGAATCGGGGCGCATTAATAACAGCAGATAAAATCCCAATACGGTGGGCGGTAGCACCAACGGCAGGGCAACTAAAACCTCAACAACTGAACTGACTTTGCTTTTAGACGTGGCTAGCCACCAGGCAAGGGGAACAGAAATAGCCAACAATACAAGAGTGCTGATTAAAGCTAACTTTAAGGTGGTCCACAAGGCCAAAAGGTCTGAAGGGTCAATCATGCTTTAAATCATATCCATTAGATCTAATGATGCTTCTGCCTTCATCGCTTAATATAAAATTATAGAATCTCTTTGCTTCTGAACTAGAGCTCAACAGAAGCATTTGCTGCTCAATTGGCGTATGAAGTTGGGTTGGGATCCTTACAGTCGTACCATCAGGAAGATGCTTAGACATTGATAATGGTACAAAAGCAGCTTCGACGGCGCCCGATTTTACAAAATGAACAGTCTGAGAAACATTTTCTCCCATGATTAATCGAGGACTACACTCGTTCTCTTTATATAGAAGATTCAGTATTTCCCTCGCAGCGACACCATAGGGAGCCAACCTTGGATTCGCTATCGCAATTTTAAAGTCCAACTCACAAATGGTTGCTATCATTCGCAACACATCTGAAACCTCAAATAATGGGCGCTTTGTCCAAAAGACAAGACTGCCGACAGCATAGGTTTTTTTACTCTCTGCCAAGCCAAACCCTCTCTCCAATAGAGCGCCAGGCCTCTCTTTATCTGCTGCTAATAACAAATCGATAGGGAGACCTCTTTGTATCTGTGCTGCATGCTTACCAGTAGAACCAAACAACAGCTTGGGTTTCTTATTACCAATTTCAGCATAAGCATCACTCAATAACTTAGCTGTATGACTAAAGTTACTTGCTACACCTATGTGAACCTCCGCGCCCAAAGCAGACCGGACATCAGTAATTAGAAAGGTTAATGTGACAAACCAAAAGCACTTTTTAAAAATACTCATAAGACTTAACATAATTGAGTGGGCCGGGGTAAAGGCAACTGTCAAAATGTTTTTCAAGGCTTTTTAGAAATGGTAAGGGACCGCTATCATTTCCAACATCCAACGATAGAAGGTTATTAAAGAGCATCCATTTTATCTGTTTTTGTTAAGCGGTGGACAATCTTGTCGTGTAGTTAAGCTTTAGAATACTGTTAAGAAAGACCTTAGATTGGCCAAGCTAGGAAACTACCATTTTTTACTATTATTCTAGCTACGCCGACAAACCTATGTCCACAAACCGACTATTTAATTTAACACCATCTTGGCCCTAACGGTTACTAAAATACAGTTATTTCCGCTGCCCACGGGATGTCATTCCGAGTATCTCGAGTTCGAAACAGTCGAAAATCAACCTTGTTGATGCTCTGCGTCGAAATCTTAAACAAACCTCGGTTTTTTATTAACTTTATACAAATGTCTTTTAAGGGGCCTCTTGCAATGAAGCATTCAGAACAAATTACGATCCTTAACCTTATATAAGCGCCTCTGAGTATTTGTCTCGCGCACAGCTTCGCCTATTTATTAGAACTACTCTGGACATTCATTAGAAGATCTAAAAAACCAGACAAACTTCTAACAAAATTAGGTATTGATTGTTCGCAGTTAAATGCTTCGACATGAACATTTCCGAGCCTAACTAGCTTTATCCATACTAATTGGATTCAGGCTTTTGATAGATACATAAGCGATTAGGTATATGATTAACGCAACAAATATGGTGGCAAGAAACCCATGATATACAGAGAATATAGCGCAGAACACACCGCCGGCGACAGTAAACAAACCATTTAGGCCCCAGGCCCAAGCGACCGTACCATAGGGCTTATCCTCTACACTCAGAATACCAAGGGGGAATGGCATACCCAAGAAAAAAGTCAGAGGAAAAATTAGAGCTACGGAAGCAATAATTCTAACGATAGTTCTCAACTCCAATAAATAATCAAACAAGAAGAACTTGGCCAAGATAACGAGCAAAGTTGAAACTACTATACCCGCAAATGGTACCCACAATTGATTTCTTTCTTTTAGATGCAGTTTTTCCGAGGCCAAACTGCCCAGCCCTGCACCAAACAGAAAAGTAAAAAGCACTACAGTATATGTGTACAAGGGAAATCCTATTACCTTCATGAAAACCTGAATAAAAACTAATTCAAGGATAATAAAACCCATTCCCAGGCAGGCAAAATATGTCATGAACGCTCCTTTTCCAGGCCATTTTTCACGTCCTGTTTTGGCAAACAGTAGCGGACCAACTGTAAAAATCAAAGCAAAAAACATCGCCACACCTGCACTAACAATCAAATGCATTACATCGATTGGAAACCCAGTTGACTTTTGTGAGTTCAATAAGCCTGAGACACTCTCATTGACAAACAAATCTGGGTTTGCCTTTGGCAAAGTATCTAAGCTCAATCGTAGAGAGTTAAAGAATGGCTTGTTATCGGTTGGCTCTTCAATTCTGTAAGGAACTTTGTCAAGCAGCTCTTGCGGTAACGCCCCTACAAAAAAGTCGTCTGTCAAAAAAGAACCTTCAGGGTTAAAAGGGTCAACCGGGTACCTTGTATGACTGAGATAACTTTTTACTTTAGCAACTTCAGCTGAAGTCCAAGGGGACATTTTAATCATCATGGTCGGCAAATTGTCTTGCCCTGAACCATCGTATTCAGAGACCAAAACATGATCTCTAAAATTTCCTCGCCCCAAGTTTTTCCATGCTTTTGAAGCCGTTGCCACCATCTTCGGATAGATATGATGGTTAATGTGCAAGACCCCATTTGCTGATAAATGTGTAAAGTACTCCTCGTAGGCCTCGACCGTTTGCAAATAAGCTGATTGCATGGCGCCGCTTCCCGCAGCGATTGAAGAGCTCGTGTGATTACTGAAGATCTGAATGATGTCGTATTCTTTCTTTGACTGTCTTAAATAACTGCGACCCTCACCTCTT
>JAKVBA010000035.1 GCA_022447525.1 Gammaproteobacteria bacterium | reverse complement strand
AGCCAGATTCGCTACTTTTTCGGCATTATCCCAGAGGCTCCCGGCTTCCGCATGATGAACGACAGTAACGTTTAGTCCATTTTCGGTTTGCGTCGCTACCCCTATGTTCACCGGGGCATGCTGCCGAACAACGCCGGCATCATCATCGTATCTCGCATTCATTTCGGGCTGTTCTTTGACGGCCTCGACTATCGCACGCATGATAAAGGGCAATATAGTCAATTTTGGTCGTTGCCCCGCATGCTTTTTATTGAGTGCGGCGCGCAATTCTTCAAGCCCGGTCATGTCAACGTCCTCAACGATCGTGATGTGCGGGATTCTTGAATTAGCTAATGACATTTTTTCAGCAATTTTGCGCCGCATGCCAATCACTTTTATATCTTTCGTACCGTTTCGAACAGCCTGAGCGTAGCGAGACATAGTCCCGCCTACGCCACCGGCATCGATGAAATCACTCAGATCCTGATGACTTACACGTCCAGCCGGGCCTGTTCCCGGCACATTTCGCAAATCAATACCCTCTTCCTTGGCGCGAGCCCTGACCGATGGCGCGGCCAGGGGTTTGGTACCGTTTGCTCGTGGTTTAATTTCACCAGCGGTCTTCGCTACTGTTGGGGTTGTTTTAGAAGGTTTCGAACTTGCTTTGAGATCGGGTTTCGACTGGCTTTCAATCGCTCCATCAACTACATCTGAAGACTCTTCATTTTGACTACTGGAAGACTCTTCGTTTTGACTACTTTTTAGTGCATCAGCGGATTCTTGCATAGCGAGATCATTACCGTCACCATCAACTTCCACCTGAATTAGTTTGGCACCAATGGCGATCATGTCACCAACTTCGCCGCCCAACCACACGACTTTACCACTTACCGAACTGGGCACTTCTATCGCCGCCTTATCGGTCATGACTTCCGCAACTAAATCGTCTTCTTTGATTGTGTCACCAATTTCGCAATGCCACACAACCAGCTCAGCCTCAGCAATACCTTCTCCAATATCCGGAAGTAAAATAGTATGAATCCCCATGATTTTAGTCCTCCATTAATTGGTGCAACGCGGCAATAACGCGCGCGGGGCTGGGAAAGTAATCCCACTCTTGAGCGTGAGGGTATGGGGTATCCCAACCGGTTACTCTGATGATCTGAGACTCCAAATGATAGAAACAAGCTTCTTGCACTTGAGCCATTAACTCCGCACCATATCCGCTGGTTTTGGTCGCTTCATGCAAAATCAAACAGCGACCGGTTTTTTTAACCGACTCAACAATGGTATCTAAGTCCAGGGGTAATAACGTCCTTAGATCAATAATTTCAGCGTCAACACCACACTCTGCCGCCGCCGCCTCGGCTACATACATCATCGTGCCATAAGACAATATAGTGACCTCGCTTCCTGTTCTACGAATCGCGGCTTTACCAAGTGGAACGGTATAGTAGCCAGGATCAACATCACCTTGAGGGTGTTTTTTCCACGGTACGATCGGCTTGTCATGGTGACCGTCAAACGGACCATTATAAAGACGCTTAGGCTCAAGAATAATCACTGGATCAGGATCTTCTATGGCAGCTAATAACAACCCTTTAGCATCTTGCGGGTTTGACGGCATAACGGTTTTCAGTCCAGCCACATGCGTAAAATAGGCCTCCGGCGATTGACTATGAGTCTGTCCTCCGAAAATACCTCCACCTGTCGGCATTCGAATCACCAATGGACACGTAAAATCACCGGCTGAGCGGTAGCGTAAGCGCGCCGCCTCTGAAACGATTTGGTCAATCGCAGGGTAGACATAGTCAGCAAACTGTATCTCTATTACCGGCCTTAATCCGTACGAGGCCATTCCAACTCCGGCTCCGACAATACCAAGTTCACTAATTGGTGTATCAAAGCAACGGGTTCGTCCATATTTTGCTTGAAGGCCAGCGGTACAGCGAAATACGCCACCAAAATACCCGACGTCTTCGCCAAACACTACCACACGCTCGTCTCGGGCCATAGCCACATCGTGAGCATCACGAATAGCCTCAATCATGGTCATCTGAGTCATGTTAATACCCCGCTTCTTGACGCTGTTTGACAAGGTGTGGTGGCATTTCCTCGTAAACACCTTCGAACATATCCCTGGGCGAGGGCATTGCCCCGGCCCCCAACGTTCCGATTGCTTCTGACTCTTTTTGTGCCTTCACAATTTTGTCCAAAACCTCTTGCTCTAAGTCAGCGTGTTGTTGATCGCTCCATACCCCAAGAACAATCAAGTGCTGTTTCAAACGTTCGATTGGATCCCCTAAGGGCCAGGCGGCACCCTCTTCTTTAGAACGGTATGCCGATGGATCATCCGAAGATGAATGACCACCAGCACGATAAGTAACGTGTTCAATAAGGGTTGGACCCAAACCAGACCTTGCGCGTTCACTTGCCCAACGTGCCACCGAGTGAACCGCCAAATAGTCATTACCATCAACTCGTACTGACGGTATTCCAAAGCCGTGTCCGCGAGCCGCAAACGTACCAACTCCGCCTCGTGCAATACCCTGAAAGGTCGAAATTGCCCATTGATTGTTAACTATGTTAAGCACTACTGGTGCAGTGTAAGTTGACGCAAATACTAACGCGGCATGGAAATCACTCTCAGCCGTTGATCCATCACCAATCCAACCAGTGGCAATACGAGTGTCACCAGAAATAGCGCTTGCCATTGCCCAGCCCACAGATTGCATAAATTGAGTACCAAGATTGCCAGAAATACTGAAAAAGCCATGCTCTTTCGATGAATACATGATCGGCAATTGGCGGCCATGAAGAGGGTCCTGTGAATTAGAATAAATCTGATTCATCATATCGATGAGGGGATAATCGCCAGCTATTAACAACCCAGCTTGCCGATAGGTCGGAAAGTTCATGTCATCATCCAATAACGCCTTTCGAAATGCACAACTTACGGCTTCTTCGCCCAAATGTTGAATGTAAAAGCTGGTTTTTCCCTGCCGTTGAGCGATCATCATTCTGGCATCGAAAGTCCTCAGGGTAACCATATGACGTAGACCTTCTATCAGCTCATCTGCTGAAAGCTCGCCAGACCATGGCCCCACGGCCTCACCCTCCGCATTGAGTACACGGATAATTGAAAAAGCCATATCCCGTATTTCATCGGGATTAACATCAACTGCTGGCCGGTCGACTGCACCAGCTTTGGGTATGACAAAATCGGAAAAATCTGGTTCATCGCCAGGCCGACAACCCGGCTCAGGGACGTTTAAATACAGAGGCGCTACATCATCGCTCATCGGAGGTCTCCTTCGGTTTTGTGCAACTTCTATTTATCTCGAACTTGGATTGGGCTGCTTACCGACAAATTATAAATTTAGCGGGGCGAAAAATTTATGCTTTCCAAGACAAACCAATCCTCAAAAACGACTAAATTAGACTCTAGATAATAATATTAAGAATATATAATACCTACTTAGCAAATTATCAGCATTTTACAACTTACTCCGCCAGATTGATTTAGCCGGTACGATGGTATAATGCCATCAACGAGAGTGGAGCGTTAATAGGTAAACGAAATAATACCAAGGGCGACCCTGCCGTTTCGTTTTACCACACCTACATCGCTACTTAATAAGTTCGATAGAGACCTTTTTGATCGAAAAGACAAATAAAGCCACCTATATATTTTAGTAAGCCGGCAACGTCAGTATCGTGATTCGTTTTGGCGGGCGGACACAACTTCGCTGATCATCTGTCTACGATTTTGCCATTCCCTGTTCCTTCAACAATGCCAACTTAGAGCACTCGATTAACGAATTGTGATCAATGGCTCGTCTTGATGTTTTGAGTTGTGACAGCGGGCACTATTGAGTTCAATTGTCGATACCTGCTAAATTGATCCTTGTCATTTCGACCAGCAGGTAGTACGCAAGCGCGAGTGAATAGCCGGACGAAACATCTAACATATGATCTGAATACTGAACAAAATCGCATTATCCAGAACAAGCGTTTGTTGACTTAGTAGTGGTATCAACAGATACGTAAAATTTACGCCGGCTCGATCACAAGCCGCCACCTCTTCTTAAAGAGGCTTTATTGTGCTGCAAAATATTTTTCTATTTATCAATCTTACCCATAGCAACAAGGAAAAGCTTAGAAGCCCCTCTAATACGTTGCTATTTCCATAGACTCAGAAAAATTACACTGAAGGTATAACCAAAACCGATGGTCGTTGGTAAAAAACCAATACATACGGCGATGCGTCCGATTAAGGTCTCACTCTTGCCCACTTTTGGATTATTGGCTTGCACCACAAAACCGAGCGGATTGTATAACACGCCGTAACACAAAAGCACGATTACCCAGCCTGGTAGACTTATGGATAACCAGACACAAGAAAAGTAGGCAACCCCGAGTAGTGTCGCCATCATCAGATAGTCGATATGGGCGCGCACCAGATTGTGAGAGACAGGAAAAATTCGCTTTAACCATTTCACCCGCGCGTACACGATTAACGTCGCTAACCAGGCAAGAATAAGGGAGAGGATCACTGAAATGGAAGCCACAACCAATAACCATTCCAAGCTTGGATTGACTATCGACAATGGTTCTAAATTATTGAGGAGCTTTGGTGGTTTCATTTGCCAAGTCTAAGCGATAGTCAAAATCTTGTCATTGCTGTCTCAGTCTAGACTCTCATCACTCAGTATTCTCAAAGAAGTAGAATCATTGGCCTAAGCGCTCTACGCAAGCGATGATTAACCCTAGCTTTGCAAAACTCATGATTTTATTCCTACTCTCATATCTGTGAACACCCAAAGCAGACATCCATAAACCAGAGGGGTCAGTAAGATCGCAGATAGGTCCATCGGCGCAGTAATTCTTCCAATGGTCCACGTTTGAACTTAGTTCGCCACAAGCTTGAGAACAAGATAGTAACTAGGCCGGTGGCAAGAGCTATTAAAATACAAAAAGCAGCACTCAATTGACCAAACATACCCAGACCATACCCACAGAAAACTAAAGAAAGAATCAAAGATTGCATTACATACGCCGTAAGGGAGCTGGTGCCACCACGCGCAAAAAAGATTTTTAACGGAGCTGATTCGCCTGAAGACCATTTGGCAATCAAGCCAATGTAGCCGATAGACGAAAATGGGGCTCCGATAAAAATGAGCAACGTACCCAACATAGCATCGCCATAGAGCGGAGATTCAGATAATGCGAACAAATAGGCTCCTAGTGCGCTTATTACCAAACCTAAGGGCAGATATACACGTCTAGACTTTACCCATATCGGAGCCGAGGGGTCGGTCAAAACACTCGATCGCGCACTCGCCAAACCCAGCAAGAAAAACCCCAACACGCCCGGTGCCTGCATTGGCGTTGCGAACAAGACATACTCCACCCATTCACTCCATCGACCAGACATGATTTGCCTGAATCCACCCTCAGAAAATAAGGCTTTGGTCTCTTGTGCTGAGAGATTCGTTTCTTCTATCATTTTTGCATATTTAGCCGGGTCGAATCGTTCAAACGCCATCATTATTAGGGTCAACAGCGCAACGATACCGATTTGAACGATAACCAGAACTATCCCTGTATGTCTAAGCCTTTGTTCCGATGAATCTCTAAAAAGATAAAGCAATATTCCCAACAAACCATAGATAATCAAAACATCGCCAACAAATGCGAAGGATACGTGTGCTACTCCGATCAACACCAAACCAATCATTCTACGGAAATAGCTCGAGCCAAAACTAATCCCTCTTCGCTCAGCGGCAATCATTTGATAAGAGATACCTACGCCAAACATAAACGAAAACAGTGTGTAAGACTTCGCCAAAAACAATGTGTTAACCAAAAAATAGGACCACTCATCCAATTTCGAGACGAGCCCTCCGGCGTGATAGGTAAGATCACCGGGGTAAGCGAAGTACGCCACGTTGACAACAACAATCCCAAATAATGCGAATGCTCGAACCAAATCAGGCAACATAATGCGACCGCTGCGCTGATTTTCATGTGTGTAAGACATCCTAACCTTTCCTTTAACGACCAATTATTAGATCAATCCGTGCTCGCCACGGTACTGCAAAGCATAAAAATTTATTGGCATGATTGTGCTGAAACTTTACCAATAGTGCAAATAATCGTGATGGGCAATCAAGATTAGATCGCGCCGCTGTGACAGATAAAATTTTCTCGGTCGTATTAGGCTCTACTTGCTCTGGCTATTAGTTGCAACAGCAACAATTCAACGGTAGGCTAACCCACTCTAATTAAAAGTCTACATCGGTCAAAAAACACTAACCATTCCCTGTAATAGAACAATGAACCTAAAACTAACCATACACTCTCTTGCTCTTACAGCCTGCATTGGGTTGTCAGCCGTGGCAAAAGAAAACACCACACTCCATCAACTTGAATACCCAGAAACCAAACGTGGGAATGTTGAGGATACTTACTTTGACACCAAAGTAGCTGACCCATACCGTTGGCTAGAGGATGACCTAAGCGATGAAACTAAGGCATGGGTCAAAAGCCAAAATCAGGTAACCGATAGTTACCTTGCAGGCATTCCCTACCGAAACCAAATCAGTAGTCGACTTAGTGAATTAATGAACTACGAGAAAGTGAGTTCACCGTTTAAAGAGGGCAAATACACTTACTTTTATCGAAATGATGGCCTACAAAATCACTCTGTCGTATACCGTCAACAAGGGGACGCTGAAGCGGTAGTTTTCCTTGACCCCAACACATTTAGCGAAGATGGCACCACCTCTCTAGCGCAGTTGAGTTTCTCCGAGGACGGTTCCTTGGCAGCTTATGCTATCTCAGAGGGTGGTAGTGATTGGCGGACTATAATCGTCATCGATGCCGAAACCAAGAAGCGAATCGGCGATCCGATTATTGACGTTAAGTTCTCGGGTATATCTTGGTATAAGAACCAGGGCTTTTATTATTCGAGCTATGACAAACCTGAGGGTAGCGAGCTCAGCGCAAAAACCGACCAACACAAACTCTACTACCACAAGCTTGGCGAAAAACAATCGGCAGATAAAGTCGTGTTTGGTGCCAGTGATACTCAAAAAAGAAGATACGTATGGGGGCAAGTAACCCAAGATAATCGCTATCTGGTTATCAATGCTGCCAACACCACAAGTGGCGCAGAGGTTTACATTAAAGAACTAACCTCAGCCGAAGCTGAACTTATCGCAGTGCAAGCGAATATGGAGTCAGACACTTCCTTGGTCGATACCCACGGTGAAAAGTTACTTTTTCAAACCAACTTAAATGCGCCCAACAACAAGCTGGTATTAATCGACCCCTCGAAGCCGACTTCAGAAAACTGGAAAGATGTGATTCCAGAGACTGATAATGTTTTATCGGTATCTTCAGGCGGAGGCTATCTGTTTGCCAACTACATGATCGATGCTTTATCGCAAATTTATCAATATGACTACGAGGGTAATAAAATTGGCGATATAACCTTACCCGGACCAGGCTCCGCTACTTCAATCGGAGGAAAGCGAAAACAGTCGCAACTTTACTACAGCTTTTCCAACAGCATCACTCCCTCAACGATCTTTAGTTTCGATACACAAACTAGAGAATCAACTATGTACCGCCGTTCAGGAGCCGAGTTTGATCCTGAAAACTACGAAACCAAACAAGTCTTCTACTCATCCAGCGATGGCACTAAAGTGCCTATGATCATTTCGTTTAAAAAGGGAACCAAACTAAATGGCAGTACACCAACCATACTGTATGGCTACGGCGGTTTTAACGTAAGCCTACGCCCTAGATTTAGTATTTCTAGAGCTCTTTGGATGGAAATGGGTGGTATTTATGCAGTGGCCAATCTCAGAGGTGGCGGCGAATATGGCAAGAAATGGCATGATGCCGGTCGTCTTCAGAACAAACAGAATGTCTTTGACGATTTTATTTCGGCAGCTGAATATCTGATTGAGAAAAAGTATGCTTCACCTGAAACATTAGCGATTTATGGTGGTTCAAATGGCGGACTTTTAGTGGGTGCAGTAAGCAATCAAAGACCCGAACTGTTTAGCGTGGCCGTACCCGCTGTCGGAGTTCTCGATATGCTTCGGTATCACACGTTTACTGCTGGTGCAGGTTGGGCATATGACTACGGCACGTCAGAACAGAGTAAAGAAATGTTTGAATATCTTGCAGCTTACTCTCCACTGCACAATATCGAGAAAGACGTCGATTACCCAGCTACTTTGGTGACCACCTCAGATCATGATGACCGAGTGGTTCCTGCGCACTCGTTCAAATATATTTCAGAACTTCAGCACAAACACACAGGGGCAAATCCAACCTTGATCAGAATTGAAACTAAAGCTGGTCATGGGGCTGGGATGTCGATGACTCAGAGAATTGAGCTGACTTCAGACATCTACGCTTTTATGCTTAATAACATGGGAATAAACGAACTTCCCTAGTTTAAGTAATTTTGTTCGAGACTCGAGCGACCTAAGCTACACCGAGTCTCGAACTTACTGTTCTATCCACCACTTAGTAGCGAATTCATTGTATCCAAATAGGCTATCCAAGCTCGCTGACCAGGCTCGGTCAAATAAATTAATGTTTGTGGCCGTTTGCCGTTAAACCCCTTCTCTTGAGTTATGTAACCTGCCGACTCCAATTTCGACAAATGGGTAGAGAGATTACCGTTACTCGCCTTAGTCTTTTTCAAAACATCGGCAAAACTCGCGGGGTTAACAACTGACAGATAGGCCATCACTCCTAATCTGAGTCGGCCGTGGATCACATCGTCAATCTGGTCTATTTCGATGCCAATCTCAGACGTCATGATTTGGCTCCTGCTTAATTATGATTAGACTGGGAATAACGACAGTAAGAATCACACCTATTGAGCCGATTAGATAGACTGTTACCGAGCCATAAAAGACAAAACAAATGATTGAGCAAAGACAATTAGCCAGCATTGCCAAATTCATCCACCGGATTTTAGAAATCCTTGCTACTAGACCATATGCCAGCGCCTGTCCTGCGAAGCCAACCGGTAACATTACACTGAACAAAGTTGGAGAGCCAGAATTTAAAGCTACATTCAAAAGCACACCTAAAAACAGTGTACCCATCATAAGGGAAAACATACCCCAAACTGTTCCATCAACTTTATTCCCCACCGAATGAGCTCCCTCCATCTCGGCCGCTTTACGTCCCAATAGTGCTGTACCTGCTCCACCAATTACAGCAAAAGCGATCCAAAAATAAATCAGATTACTCACTGGTATTGTCAACACCTTAGACAAAACCGCCCACTGTGCAAAAAATACGATTGCTAACAATATGCCCCACATCAACCCAATTCGTCCACCTACAAGGGGCGTATTAACACCTTCTTGGGCCAGGTCTCGTGCGTACTTTAAATCGTCTATTACATTTTGATTTACCATTATTGTCTCCAGTTTTTAACATTTAAACTAGTTTGATTTACAAACTTATATTAGTCAAGTTTTATTTTCAAACTTATTTGATTTTTAACTTAAAAGCTGATGGATGGAGAAATATCTTTACAATAACTCAGCTCACTGCTGTGATAATTGATCAAAAATTAGCCTTAATTGAGCAAAGACCATTTCAAATTCTCTAGCCCTATTCGTAATTTGCTGTCGTTACCAGTAGACGAGAGCGCATTAACAATGCATTTGAGAATACTTGCGTTACAATTAAGTCAGTGGAAGTTGTATCGATACTCGTCTTTAACTGAACTCAGCTTTATTCAATAGCAACTGCTGTGGGAGAATTTGATGTTGTCGATATCTCGAAATAGACTCTATCTTGAAGCCCTAATAATGACAGCACGGCCCGCCATGTTGGAAAACAAGGGGGACTGGAATTTAACCTCACACAGCGCTTATGTATGATGTCTGAAGCTGTGACGCCTACCTTTTAAAGACGTGCTTTTGGCATGGTCAAGCATCCATAGCTTCGAAAAAATGAAGGAATGTTATCGTGGTTAAAAACTTTATACGTGCTTCATTATTGTCAAAATGCTTGGGATTATGTGATCGGCAAACATGATGGTGCTAGCAGGCGAATTATTAATTCCTGCTCGGATATTTTCGTTTGAATAGTAGGAGTTAGAACATTGGATTTAACATCGCTGGCCTTCAACTTTCCAAACAATGGGAGGGGCCAGCTCGCGAAGGTAATACCGCAGCAAAGCCACGGTATTACCCCGCGCTTCTTAAATATCAGTCCGTTTCAATATTGGATAAAACATAGGCATGATTTGGATCGTTCAATTCCGCAAATTCAGTCGCTGCCATCTCGAGCTCTTTGACAAGTTTATGTAACGACGATGTCGTTGGGTTAGTACTGGATTTAACTTGCAAAGCTTTTGCGGTTAACTGACTAATAAGCCTCTCCTGAAAATTCTGCTCCTTCTCGATATAGGTAACTGCGTATCCTTCATCCAAATTCGCTAGTTCCGCCGCTGCGTTTACTGCATCATTCAGATTACCCAGAGAGTCGACCAAGCCAAGTTCATAAGCGTCAACACCGCTCCAAACGCGACCTTGACCAATCTTATCTACCTCAACCGTAGTCATGCCTCTTGCTTCGCCCACACGTTTGAGAAACTCTTGGTAACCACGATCGATATTAGCTTGAATCGCTTCGCCAATATCAGCAGGCAATTCACGATCGAGACGAATACCCGCAAGAGGCGCAGTGCTCACGCCATCAACTCGAACGCCTAGATATTTTGCCAAGGGCTTTTGATAAGTCGGCACCATGCCAAAAATACCGATCGATCCAGTAATAGTTGAAGGGTGTGCCCAGATTTGATCTGATGACGTACTAATCCAAACGCCACCTGAGGCGGCAACACTGCCCATCGAAACCACAACAGGCTTACCATCGGCACGAGCTTTCTCAAATTCACGCCGAATAACCTCCGAGGCGAAAGCGCTACCACCACCGGAGTCGACACGCAGTACTATTGCCTTAACATCTTCATCATTACGTGCAGTTCTAATCAAAGCTGCGGTCGAATCACCACCGATCTTTCCGGCCGGCTGTGATCCATCGAGTATTGTTCCTCTTGCAACGATTACAGCTACTTTGTCACCCTTCGCTTTACGACCAAAGCGATCCGCTTCGATGGTTTTGAGATAGTCACCCAAACCAACTTGATTAAATGAATGAGTCTCTTCGTTTTTCCCGACCAAACCAATAAGGTATTCAAGTTGCTCTACACGAGTCAATGCTTTGTCTGCTAACCCAAAATCTATTGCCGCTTGAGCGGTATCACCCTTCGATTCCTTAACGATTCGAGTAATCTCTTGAGCGTAAACATTTAGCTCAGCTGGTTTCATGCCCCTAGCTTGCGCAACTTCGTCAAGGTAAATCTGCCAAAGGTCGCCTAGCCACTCGTTATTAGCTTCCTTAGCATACTCGGACATGTCATTACGGATATAAGGCTCAATCGCAGATTTGAACGTCCCCACTTTGAACACGTTGATATCAATACCAAGCTTATCTAGACCTTCGCGATAGTATTGTCGGTATCGACCGAAACCTTCCAGTGCCACAGCACCCATTTTATTGAGTATGACTTCATCGGAATGCGCTGCGATGTAATATGCATCTTGCCCATAAGAATCAGCTACAGTAATAATTTTTTTTCCGCTGCTTTTAAATTCGTCTAAAGCAATTGCCAAATCCTGAAGTTTTGTTAAGCGCCCACCGGCAAACACCGACAAGTCCATAACTAAAACCTTGATACGATCATCGTCTTTCGCTGTGACAATGGCATCTGTCACGTCTTTGAGAAGCGTTTCTGCAACGTTCTCCCCCATTGCTTCGTCGACCACTTCATCGAATGAATTTGCTGTCAGTTGCTCTACCAAGACGCCTTTTGGCTTGATAACTAACGCTGTATTGTCAGCTATTTTAGGCTTATCACTACTGAACACCGCCATGATCAGCCCGATCGCTATGATCAGAAAAAGTAGGTTGAAGGTAAACCGCCTGGCCGTTCCGACGAACCCCCAAGCTCCCTTAATCATTCGTTTAAACAAATTTTGATCCTTTCGCATTTTTAATGCCTCGTTCGCTTTTTATATTATTTTTACCACTTTATTATGTCGAGATAATGACCTCGCACACACACTATACAGTCGTTAGTTGAAACCACAACTATGATCTAAGGCCAAATACCCAAAAGTAAAGCTCAATGACAAGAAAACATGCATCCGCTGAGGTGCTAAATACCACATGCACAACCATATCCTTATCCCACAGATCAAACGCAGAACGCTGATTGAATGAGAGATGAACGACATACAGATTCGATTTAGCGTTGCTCTTTTGTGATGGCCAAAGACTAAAATCACTGGACCAATGATAATCAACATTTGATTCCGACGGGCAACACCCGGGCATTGCCCAACCGATATAGAATTAAAAACAAATTTTAACCACCGCGCAGGGTATAGATTTACAAGATTAGACGAGTTCTCAAAAACACGTAACCGCTGCACACAATGCATTAATATGTGGGTGGTGGCTGCCAGGAATATATGATCATGATTGCGCAGATAGATCGCCCAAATAAACCTGGAGACTGATTGATTAGTCCCATCGAACTCATAGCTTAGTATTCGACCACAATCTTTCCAAAATGCTGCCCTGACTCTTGATACTCAAACGCTTTCGCTAGATCGCCGAGAGAAAAAGACAGGTCGATGATTGGTTTTATTCCCGCGGAGTCAATAGCCGCTACCATATCTTCTTGCATTTTCCGCGAGCCCACCGCAATACCATTTAAGGAGGCGTGTTTGAAGAAAAGCTTGGGTAACACAAACTGTCCTTTTCGACCCCCAAGTATTCCGATCAGGCTAACTTGACCTTCGAAACCCACCGCTTCAACTGATTGCTCTAAAGTAGCTGGACCTCCAACGTCGAGCACGTGATCAACTCCGCCAGTCTTTTTAGCAATGGTTTTACCCCATTTTTCATCTTCTTGATAATTAATCACTTCATCGGCACCCAAGTGAAGTAGTCGTTCTGCCTTTTGCTCTGATGAAGTAGTTGCGAATACATAGGCGCCTGCAGCCTTGGCTAGCTGTAAACCAAAGATCGACATTCCTCCACTACCCTGAATAACAACGGTGTCTCCCGGCTTTATACCGCCAACCGGTACTAGTGCTCGCCAAGCAGTCAATGCCGCACAGGGCAAGGTCGCTGCCTCAGCAAAACTGTATCCTTGCGGGATACTTGTTATTGCTTCAGCGCTAACGCATGAATATTGCTGAGCATAACCATCAATAGTTTCACCGGATACCGCAGAAGTAGCAGCCAGCGACGGTTTACCATCTAACCAATTTGGGAAAAATAAGGACATAACTTGATCCCCTTTTTGCCACTTCATAACGCCGTCTCCAATAGCCTCAACAACGCCAGCTCCATCAGACATGGGTACTCTACCATGCGCTACTGGAATGGCGCCTTTAGCAACTAGCAAATCATGGAAATTGAGCGACGTTGCGTGCCACCTAACCAATACTTCCCCAGCCTTTGGTTGGGGCACATTTTGTTCACAAAGAGTTAAGTTGTTGTACCCGCCTGGTTGCGAGATAGAAATTCGTTGCATAAATAAGCCTCAGTTATCAAAAAACTTTGTATGTTAAATCCTGTCAAACCCGTGCAGAGTTTATTCTATTATTGCTGTAATCAGCGCATTTCGGCTAGTGCTCTTGCCTTAGCCGTGCACTCACGTTGCCATTTTATTCTGCGGGTCCCTTAATCGCTAAACTTGGCACGCACTTGTAAAGCGCACCCTAATCCTGTTTGTCCCAAAAACATCCTCAACTCTATTATCCTAAAAATCATTTGAGACTTGCTCTCAAATCGCTCCTCAACTATTTCAGATTACGATAGTCTCGCCGACGCAAATCAAAGTGAAACATTGTCAATCGCTTAAGTTTTACAAGCATAGAATGCGGCGACGACTTTTATCATAATTGCTATCGCTGTGTCCCTTTTAGATTTACTATGATTGTGGTGTTAAAACAAAGAGAAAACGCATATGTCGAATATTGACCCGAGTAAAAAACAGTTTAACGAATTCAAGTCTCTTCCGCGCGACACAACAATAATGATGCTAAATTTGATTCAACTCAATGACAAAGCCCGCTATCAGGATGGAAAAAGCATGAGTGGTAAAGAAGCCTACGCCAACTACGGAAAGTTAAGCCAACCGGTTTTTGCAAGAGTCGGTGGCAAGATTATCTGGCGAGGTAAGCCCGAGTGCGTACTTATTGGTCCCAAAGGTGAAAACTGGGATATCGCTTTTATTGCTGAGTATCCCAACGCCGCGGCCTTCTTGGAGATGGTGACTGACCCCGAATATCAAGCCATCGTCTTTCATCGTCAGGCTGCAGTCTCAGACAGCAGACTTATTAGAATGGGGCAATCTGAAGATAAAACCGGTTCGTTTTTTTAGACAAATCGTAACTAAGATAATCGGCTCACAGCTCACAGCTCACAGATGAGACCATGACATTACAATGCAAATGTCATTATGTTTTTTATTTGGCGCGACTTAGCGCGGTATTAACTTTTTGTCTTAATGCCGGAACGAATCGTTTTTCAAACCACAAATTGCGTTTCAACCATACGTTGTTTCGAGGGCTTGGGTGGGGCATGGGTACGATAGCTTGCTTACCACCCGACTCCAGCCAGTTCAAAACGGTATCGGTCAAGTTGTGCTTGGTCGACTCAGATAAATGCCAATCTATCGCGTATTTACCAATCACAATTGTCAATTGGATATTTGGCATGCTCTCTAGCAAAGGTTGTCTCCAAAGCGGCGCACACTCTTTTCTAGGAGGTAGATCACCTGATTTTCCTTTTCCGGGGTAACAAAATCCCAGGGGCAAATTCGCCACTTGCTCAGGGTCATAAAAAAGCGCTTTATCTAAGTCCATCCAACTACGCAGACGGTCACCGCTTGCATCATCAAATGGAATTCCAGAAGCGTGCACCTTGGATCCTGGCGCTTGACCAGCGATAAGAATTTTTGCTCGAGAATCTACCTGAATCACTGGTCTTGGACCGTGAGGTAAGTTCGGCTCGCAATACCTACACCTTCTGACTTCGGCTGCAATTTGGTCGGTGCATTGTCTGGAGAGACTTACTTTAGTTGTAGATGTCATTACAAACCTCGCTTGTGATCACTTGGTAACTGAAAACACGTTCCGTTGACGGCCACAGTCAGTAAAACCCCATTTTCATACGCTGTAGCACTTGCTTTGACTTCTTCAGATTATCAGCAAAAAGCGGTTGAGAGTTAGTAAAACTGTCGACTCTTTTTCAATTTAGGTTACCGTGTCAGCTTAATAAAAAGTCAGCAACCGGATGCCTATGCAGTGGTCTATAAACCGCTGAAACTCGGCCCACTCGAGGACAGTTCATGTTGTAATGGCTAAGCAATGCAGTAAACAGTACCTGCGCCTTCTGCAAACTACGGACACATCTGGGCTAGGCAACATAAAGTAAGTTTAGATAAATGTTCAACTCCAGTACAAAAAGTTTGATTTTCCTGCACGACTACCTTTATTCAGTTAATTAGGCTTGAGTCTTAGCTCATGTTGACTGTTTGCTTCGATACTCTGCTTATCTAGCCACCAAGGCAGCCATTGCTCTTGCAACCAGCTATCAAGTTGCGATTTGAAATAAGGATGAAACTGTCTGGCCGAGTTACCACCGGAAATATTGGCCATAATCTTTTTATCATCACTCAAGTCAGCAACCATTCGCATACTGCTAAACCATTGACTTCGATACGGCCCCTCATTTAACGAATATTGTCCTCGATTAAGAGTTTCTCCCGAGCCATTGGCCTCATGTGCCCCCCCTCCAAGCAACCCAGAGCCAATACCTTTCTGCCTTAGCGGACTCAAAAACCGCACTTTGTGGAACTCCCCCCAACGCCATGATTCAGGATTATTACCTTTAAGCTCTATCAGCCTATCTTTTGTCAGTTGGGCGGCTGATTGTATTAACAAGTCTGCAGTTTCAACTTGCTCAGTTTTTGCATTATCCATCCAGTAAGAATCTTTGTTCTCGATCAACTGATCGAAGCGTTGCAACCAGTAATAACGCTTGGCCAACAGGCGCTCAGTCAATTTGGGCGAAAGCTTGCCCTCTAACATCTCACGAGTTAAATACTCATGCATTAGATGAAATACAGTCGCTGCCGAGGAGGAGACATGATCCTCGAAATTCCATTCGCCTAACAACCTGGTGAACTCATTGAATTCACTTTTACCCTGCAAGGCCTCCAGAAAAACAGGTACTAGTCTTTGCGCGTGCAAATTTTTATTATCCACCACCAGCTGCCAATGATCTTGCGCACTCTTTTTGGGAGACTGCGACACCCACTCTTTGGTGCGCAGGTAACGGTAATTAGGGCTAAAATGCGTTGAATAGAAGTACGGATAGTTATCGGGCACCACATCATGATTGGATGTGCCCAACCAATCTTTATTTGGTCTCAATGTAATCGGCATCTCTTCTTTCGGTATAAACCCTTGCCAGCTATCTTGATCGGAGACAATCTGAGCAACTTCCCCATTTTGTCGAATCGGTATCGCTCCTGTCGGCCTATGAGCAATTCCGCCATTTTTGTCAGCGAACAAGTAATTCATATAAAGTACATCAATCTTCGACAAAGCGGCATCAGCTTGATCGATATTTTTCGCTACTAACAAGTCACGCAAACCAATTGACGAACCTTGTATCTCCGCCGCGGCTGCTCTAAAACTAATTGGAGTTTCTTTTGCGAGCCCGAAAACATCATGATCTGAAATGATGGGCCCTCTGGTTGTTCTTCTTATCAGCAAGGTCTGAGAACGATATCCACCTTCAGCATCGCTGTCCTTGATTTGAATCTTCTGTTCATCTAATTCAAACGCGATACTTTGTACTCCCTCCAAATAATGGTTAGGGTTTGCTGGATCCACTCTCTCAACGAATAGGTCTTGGCTGTCGCCATAAGCATTTGTTACTCCGAAAGCTATATCTCGGTTTCGTCCTACCATTAGCCCTGGAACGCCTGGTATATTGGCGCCCACCGCACTTATTTCTGGAGTGAATATACCCACAGGAAACCAAGGACCTGGCAAAATAGAAGCATCCAAATGAGGATCATTGGTAAGGATTGGTTTGTTATTGCTAGATCGAGAGCTACCGGTTATCCAATTGTTTGAACCGAGTGTTGGCAATGCCACTGGGGGACTATAATTTTTATTTTGCTTAGTCGCCAACTGACTTAGCGAAACGATTTCATCCGAAACACCATCTGACGATCGCGTCTGCTGAAATAAGCGGTCAGGGTTTATGTTAAGCGGCGCAATTTCCATCGCCCTATCACCTAATTCCGTAGCCAGTTGTAGCGACAAAATTTCATCTTCATAGTTTCTGCTTTGTACGAAGCCCGCATAGTGTTGAACAGCTAGCAGTTCTTCAACCGACAATTTAGAGGGGGTTAGGTTAAGCAGATCCAATTCGAGGGGATACTCGGAGACTTTATTGACTACAAACTCATTGTATCCGTCCGCATACCACTGCAGGAATTCTCTACTCTCTGCATCAAGGTACCTCGCATGCCTTGTTGCATTGCTTAAAATACCCAAAACTCGCATTTTGACGTCTGATTCAATCCCAACCTCACCAACGACGCTAGCAAGTTCTCCCCGAATAATCGCACGATATAGCTCGACCTGGAAAACTCGATCTTGCCCCATAACAAAACCTTGTGTTCGAATCGCGTCAGCTAAACTACTGGCAAAAATATAGGGTATTCCTACTTTATCACGATGCAACGTCACCTGATTGTCTAAAATGGAAAGAGATAGCTCTCCGTCCAACTGATATGCGTTTCGATTTTTCAGCCACCACGGACCAGCAACGCAAAGGAGGATGAGAACAGCTAATAACCCAAGAGCGATTTTTTTCATTTTTATTGTGACACCAGAGTGCAAGGCCAACTTAACGGTAAACCAAATTTTCGATGCCCTAATTTAACTCGGACCAGTGTCTGCATACAAACAAGCATCAATCGGATACCTCTAAAATTCTATCGAATTATTCGATATAGAGAGTTTTCTTTGCAAACGAAGTTATAATTTTTCTGTCAGTTACGTTGCCGATCGAGCCGTGTCATGCTCAGACTTAAATCCATACCTATCTGTGCAATTGTGCATTAAGGAACACTCTTTAGGCTGAGACTGCGGACGGTATTGATGCTCCGAAAATGTACCAGAGATTTCGTTGGGTAAGACTTAGTAAGCATCGATAGCGCAATTCTCCAAACCACGATTCGAGCAATGCAGATGTGGAATTACGACTCTCATTGAAGAGCTTGGTGAGGAATAATGGGACCAGAATAAAGGCTCATTTGGCGCGTCGTCAGCCAACGCTCAAAAAGCAAAATCGCACGAATAAGATAGTGCCCTCGATGTTGCTCTGCTTGACACCCAGTCAAAGCGATCACCAAGAACAATCCTCAGCGCGATGCCGTGATACCATCAAAATTTAGATCGGAACTCGTTGAATCTTGAATCAGTCATTGATGATTGATCACCAGCACAGAGGCTGAGGTAGTGATCATAATAATAGCTTGTTTGCTAGTTGTTTAATTGCTGCTCAAAAATTCTAAATAACTCAGCTTTCTTCAAAGGCTTTGATAAACAATCGTCCATTCCATGGGCAATATAATTTTCCCTATCACCGACCAGGGCATTTGCAGTTAACGCCACAATGGGGGTCTTGGGTCGTTGTTCGATGTCTTCCAGCTGTCTCATTTTTGTCAACGCCTCAAGACCATCCATCACGGGCATATTAATATCCATGAGGACCAAGTCGAAATCACCTTTGGCGAATTCATCACAAGCCTCTACGCCATTATTCGCTATGGTAAAGTCGGCTTCAACACTTTTTAAAATGGCTTTTACCAACAATTGGTTCACGGGATTATCTTCAGCCACCAAAATATTAGTCCCGATAAAACCTGCGGTTTCGAGAACGGCTTCTTCAGAAATTTCCGCGAGCCCGGTTTTTTCAAATTCGATCTGAAAATCAAATGCACTACCTTGGTTGATCACACTGTGGACCCCAAGTTCACCACCGAATTTTTTCACCAGTTTATAAGAAATCGCAAGTCCCAGACCAGTGCCACCAAATCGTCTGGCAATTGCTTTCTCAGCTTGCGAGAAGGGATCAAAAATATCCTTAATGCTCTCGGGATCAATTCCAATACCGGTATCTGTCACCTCAAAGGATACCAGTGCGGTTCTATCTGTCTGACTGATCAGCTTTAAGGATACGGTGACCTGCCCTTTTTCAGTAAATTTAATTGCATTACTCACTAAATTACTGACTATTTGCTTAAGGCGCAGAGAATCGCTGATGACACCTTGATTAAGACTATCGTCGATCTCAGTGATCAACAAAATATCTTTTTCGCTGGCTTTACACTTAAAGATCTCTATCGCGGGACCAAGTACCTCACGCAAATTCATAGCATGCAGGTCTAACTCGAGTTTGCCGGAATTAATCTTAGAGAAATCTAAGGTATCATTGATGATCCCCATTAAGCTGTCTGAACTGTGGCAAATTACATCTAGATAATGTCTCTGAGTCTCATCCAAATCTGTATCTGCTAACTGTTCAATAAATCCGACCACGCCATTTAGCGGAGTTCTTAACTCGTGAGCCACAGTCGCTAAAAATTTATCCTTGTACTCTTGGGCCTTACGCAGCTCCAGCAAAGATGCCTGAAGGTCGCGTTCTTTTCGTTGTAATTTTTCCGTCGCAAAGCACGCTTGAATACTGTGATCTAATTTTTTACATAAACGGCTTAATACTTTCAGCGTCACCTCGCCCAAAGGCTTTCGACGCCGGAAAAATAACGCGCCAGTTTTAGGTAAATTGAATAGATAAAGATATTCATTTTCGAGCTTACGCTCTTTTAGCACGTGTGCATTGACACCCACTTCTGACTTCATATCAAATGCAGCACACACTAATGCTTCCGATATTTTTTGCCCTCTAACTGGAATTTGGACCAGGGGTTTAGCTAAATCTTGTTCGTCGTAAACACCAATACCGATACCGTCAAGTTTGCGCAAAAGTGTGGTTAGAGATTCTTTAAGAGACGCTTTTAGATCCATAGAATTACCGATGGACATCGCTATCTCATACAGTAAACTGGTCTGCTTTTCCAAACGACTCATACCAACCTCATTACATCAGTGATACAACGGTAGTTTTATTGTAGAACTCAAGGTAACCACTGCCTGAATTAGCGATCTCTCCTAGAACTAATGCGCCAAATATTGAACTATCCCCCATCACTTCCTTTTCGATTGCATCGAGTTCTAGGGGGAAATTGCCCTCTAAAAACAAGGCACGAGAAATACAATCCATCAGAAAAATTCTTTGTGTATTCCCCTTGTTATTGCTAAACAGTCTAGCTGCGGTTGCACCTGATGAAGTAATTAAGGCGTTTGGTTTACCATGCAATATATCAATATGATCGCCTTCATCTAGCTCTCCAACACAGACGAGGTGACCATCATCATTTACTGAAATAGGATCTCTTACCACATAATCTCCGTCTATCTTTTTAATACCCAAAGGAAACGACTGCGCAACCTCAAAGAAATTATCTTGATTGAAAACTTCAGCCTTCATATGCGGATTTATCAATTCTTCATAAACATCGAAAGCATTTTTGTAATCAATTTCCTTAACTACATTCTTGTCTACTTGGGTAACGAAATGCCCTTTCGATATCGGTTCCCAGCCATGTCCAACTTCAACTGGTAAAGCGTTCTTTGTCAATCCAATAATCGCAGCGCCCTTAAACACACCGTCATTACAAATAATACATGGGGCTTGTTCAAAACTCAGAGAGCCGGCACCACCACCGATGTATTTCACATCGGCACCGAATAATGCGAATAATGAATCCACAAAACTGTTAATCCTGGCTGAAAGGCCATCGACGAATACGATCATCGAGCCCACCTCTTGATCTTCCTCTATGGCCTCATCAAGCGCAGCTTCAAAGTCAACCGAATCGTCATCTAGACCATGAACAAGAACAGAAGACAAATCTAATTCTATCGGCACTATCAAATAACCCTGCGTTGTGTTTTTGGTGCCGTAGACGATTTGCGGAAATACACCACCTATCAACTTTACGTCAATTGTTTGAAACAAGCTCGACATATCAGCCTCTTTCCAGTTGTTTTCGTCACAGACAAAAACCATTAAACAGCCACTTAATATAATCTCTGACTGCTGAACCAAATCTTCCCTGAATTTATTAAAATCCCCACTCTCACTAAAACATGTATTCATGCCATCTCCATAGTTACACACCTCACCCCAGCCTAAGAGAGTACCACTCAACGCCCCGATCCCCAAGTTGTTAATGTTTGGAGGAATTTTTACCGAGCAATTTCACGCTTTTGTGTCTATCTTAGTAACAACTGTGTATCTATTGGAGTGAACCGATCCGCAGCATCCATCAGCGCTTTTGCGGTCAAGCTCTTCACCCCATAGACATGGGAAGCGGCTCCGTAGTCATTTTTCACTTTCTCAATAAGCATAGCGAAGTCGCCATCACCCGATAACAGCACCACAATATCTACTGAAGGTGCAATATCTATAACATCGAGGGTAATCCCTACATCCCAGTCTCCTTTTGCTGAACCATCGCTGCGTTGAATAAATGGTTTTAATTTTACTTTAAAGCCAATGGCTCTCAGGGCGGATTGAAAGTTTTGTTGACCGATATGCTTACTCTCAATAGCGTAAGCATTCGCGTGGACTATTTCGCCAAGGAAGCTCACATCCTCCCACAACTTACGATAGTCAAATGATCGTCCAAAAGCTTGTTTAGTGGTGTAGTAGATATTTTGCACATCCACAAAAATAGCGACACGTTTCAAATTCGCAGACTCCCAGCTATCCGAGGCTAAATTGATCAGCAGTTTCGATTGAAACCCTCATATCAAACGATGTTCCAGCTTTCACGAGAAATGATTCCTGTACTTTAAAACTGACGTAGTCATCTGCATTTGGCAATCGAGCAAAGTATTCACCTCTGGTTCCAATCATCGCCTCATTGCGCGACATCGAGAATGTATATTACCCGCGTACATTGCGCCTGCCATTGAATGCAAGTCACTGGTTTTAGAGCCCATGCACGTCACTTTACCACCAAAATACTAATTTACCACCAACATCATAGAACACCTTTTTATCTACTAAAGCCTATTCGCTGATATCAAGATTCCTGATCACTGTAGGTCCAATATCCTAGCAGTCATCAATAGGAGTCAATAGCGTCGTTATTCAAACCCGTCTCGGAGGCGTCATCAATAACATCTGGCTTTAATCAGATTGAAAACATTTAATGCTAATAGGAATCATTTGCAT
This sequence comes from Gammaproteobacteria bacterium, assembly GCA_022447525.1. Lineage (GTDB taxonomy): Bacteria > Pseudomonadota > Gammaproteobacteria > Arenicellales > Arenicellaceae > Arenicella. The sequence goes on along the minus strand of JAKVBA010000035.1, from coordinate 28,876 downwards.
TATAATCTCAGGCTTTACGCTCGACACACATTTGATTATCCGGAGAACTCCCCAACATGAAGCCCGACATTCACCCCGAATACAGAGATGTACTTTTTCATGACACCACAGCCGACACCTTCTACGTGATTGGCTCAACGGTGAAAACTGACCGAACAGCTGAGTTTGAGGGAATCTCATATCCCTACTACTCGATTGAGATTTCGAGTGCTTCGCACCCGTTCTATACCGGCAAACAAAGCTATGCCAAACAAGATGGCGAAGTGGCTAAGTTCAATAAGCGGTTTAATCGAAAGAGCAATGGTCAGTAGCTAAGAGCTCCTTCAAACAGACTATCAAATCTATCTAAAACTTTGTCATACCTTTGATTTGAACAACAACTTCTCTATTTATCATCCGAATACACCAATTAACTAAAACAATGAGAACTGGAGTCTTTTTGAAGTATTTAAAAGGCCGGAGCGATTCTTAAGCTAGCACCGGCCTACTTTTAAGCCAAATTCATCTCTCTAGCTACTCAAAGAAAACAGCGCGAAAGGAGTCCCAACATTCAATATTCAAACGCATGTTATGAATCAAAGCGATTACGATCATAACGAATTCGACTTGGATGAAGAAAATTACAAGTTGTAAGCTTTTGATGGAGCGTCATCAATTTTCGGCAAATTTGTTAGCGCTCATGATCCTATTTCCGGACTCCAAAAAAGGTATGACCATATGAATGTTGATCGCTACATGGTGAATCTGTTCTTCGAGATTAAAAGGAATCTCCCTTTTCACCTTCAATCTGGACTTAAAATTTCCTCACCGACACTCACGCAAGATATCGTTGACGTGTACAACACCACGGAAGACGAAAACATAAAGTTGCTTATAGATCGTTTTTTTGAGCGCGCACAAATCGATCCAATTGGTAGCGACGCGAAAGATGTGGGCAAAGAACCTCCTGACAAACCACGCCGCTATTACCGCGGCGCTCTGCTGGATTAGTTTTGTGAGAGCTCAAATGCGCTTGCATGAGTATTAACACCAAACGCAACTAGCAACAGAACTATTCCGATCGCTTTCGAGCATCAAGAATAGCGTCTATCTCATCCATAACCGCCACCATTCGATCAATAACGGCGTTGTATGGGGCCGCTGACGTCATGTCGAGACCTGCATCTTTTAAGATCTCCACAGGATAATCCGAGCCACCCGCTTTAAGAAAATCAATATAGGTTTGCCTCGCTTGACCATCCCCTGTTTTTATTTGATCTACAAAGTAAGCAGCGCCAGCTATTGAAGTTGCGTATTGGTAAACATAGAAATTGTAATAAAAGTGCGGAATATAAGCCCACTCAATCATCTCTCTCTCAGTGATGTTCATCACACCTTGGTCATGACCATGATAGCGCTTCATTATGTCACCATATATCTCGGTCATACGGGGTCCCGTTAAAGCCTTGCCTTGCTCAACCTCTTCGTGGATAGCTAACTCAAACTCCGAGAACATAACTTGACGAAAAAATGTTCCGCGCATTTGTTCCAATGCGTAGCCTAGGTAGAAAAGCTTTTCATCTTCCGTTGTGGCCTGTTCCAACATGTGCTCCTGTAAGAGTATTTCTTTGGCAATAGCAGCTATTTCAGTAGTGAAAATTGAAAAGTCCGCTAACTCGTATGGTTGATTTTCGTTAGTCAGCACTTGATGCATTGCATGGCCCCACTCGTGCGCGTAAGTCGATGCACTATTGTAGGTATCTTGGTGGTTTAGCAGAATCAATGGGTGAACATCGTAGGCGGAACCAGACATATACGCTCCTGATCTTTTACCCTTCTGAGGGTAAACATGCATCCAACGCTGTTTAGATGCTTCAGCAAACTTATCGCTGAATTCTGGACCTAATATTTTGACTGACGCTAGCATATCGTCTCGAGCCTTATCAATCGGGAAGGTAAGATTCGTTTCGACCAAATCAGGATAGATATCGTGATAACCAAGGTCATCAACACCTAACATCCGCGCTCTCAAGTTAAAATAGCGATGCAAAACATCAATTCGATCGTTGGTCACTTTCACCAAAGTTCGATAAACATTTTCTGGGATGTGATCTGCTGACAGAAAATATTGCAACGTATTATCGTATTTTCTAGCTTTCGCAGTAGCAACATTCGCTTGCACTTCACCATTTAGGGTAGCACCAAACGTACTTTCGAAATCTTTATAACGCCCCCAAAACGCATCAAAAACCGCTGCACGATCGTTTCTGTTAGCGGCGGCACGATGTAACACATAGCCGGCATTGGTCAAATGAGCCTCAGTGCCATCGCTAAGAGTGATCTTAGGCCAATCGATTTCTGCATTAGAGAGCATATCTCTCGCGTTTTGTGAGGCAGACAGAGCAGTTCCCATTAATGATAGCGCGGCCTCTGTCTCTGGCGATAGTACGTGCTGGCCTTGACGCAAAGTATTACGTAAAGACAGTGCATGCTTTGCTAAACCAGGCTCTTGCTGAATGAATTCCTCAACACGTTTTGTCCCCATCTTTACCACTTCCGGCGCAAAGAAGCTTCGAGCCGCACTCGCCGATTGAAACAAGGCCTGAACGCTACCCACCATAGCTTGGCCTTCAGGATTACCAAGGTCAGTATTTCTTGAATTTGAGGCATAAGTCCACAGTCTCAGTAACTCCTTATAAAAAACCGACTGTGCATCCATTGCAGCTAACAGAGTCGAGGCATTTTTACCTAAGACACCTTGGTATTTTTTAATTTCATCAACATTGCCTCTGAGCCTTTCTAGTTCGGACTCCCAAGCCGACTTGGTCGGATAAAACTCGGTCAAATCCCAAATGTATTTTTCATCCACCCCGGCAGATTCATTATCTTGCGCGACGGTCACCATGGAAAACAGCAGAGTGCCCAGGGTTGCTATGTGGGCGTATTTTCGCAGTAAACTATGTCTTTTCATTTATTTTCTTTCTGGTAGCGATTTTAGATATGAACTTTAAGATGCGTTAAACGAGAAAATGGATTCAAATAAATAAGATAATTGTCCATTAGCTTGGTTTGATTTTTTCTGATATTGTGCTGTTGAAGTTTGCTCGCTGACGCAAATTGAAGAGTCGACGGAATAAACTAATCGTCAACCAGACACCTTGTTTCAACCTACAGAGCGGTATTAGTAATTTATGGAGATGCTCATGAGATACGCCACAGCCCTATGCTTTTTGCTTTTTGCTTTTTCTGTGCCCGCGCAGGAAAGGAGTAAGTCGATGTCAGACCTTATATTCGAAAGTCAAGATACTGCGTTTAAGAATCTGATTGATTCGGCTAGCTATAACAAAAAGAACATTGTCATGATCAGCCAAGACGGCACTCGTATTCGAAAATCACAGAAGGACATAGACGATGCTTTAGAGGCTGGATCTCAATTTTACAAAGATGAGAACTACAAGGACGCCTTTGCAAAATTAAGCGAAGTCGCCGCAATGGGCAATAAGGAAGCACAAGCTATCGTAGGCTTGATGTTTCTGCAGGGACAACATGTTGAGAAATCAACGGTAGCTGGCATGGGATGGTTGGGCGTTGCCAATGAAAAGAAAAATAAGAAAAAGAATAAATCTGCTAAGAAAGCCTTTAAACAAGTTTACTCTCAGCTTTCAGCAGAGCATCAAAAAGTAATCGATGCAACGGTTGCGGATTATGTAACAAAATTTGGTATGGATACACAAAACTACATCTGCAAGAAAGTAAAGCCTTTAGGCAGTAACATCGCTGAGTCTGTTTGCGTAAAATCCGCTGATTCGGAATCGCCACTCTATCCAGTAATCTGATCCAGCCAATTATGATTGCGTAGAGGCGGGGCGTTCCAAACCTGTGCACCCCGCCTTGGCAAATATAAAAGGTCAGCGATGACGGCAAGCGCGTTGCCTTAACATCCGGATTCACCAGGCGCTAAAAATAACACGATGTATGCTCTGCCGAAGGCAGAGACTCCAGTTAGTTTTCAAGCGGCATTAGGTTTACTCACCCGCAAAAATCGCTGCGCCACTAACTCGCCGTCGCACCGTTCACCGGTTTTCTATCTCTCTTCGCAACTATCTCGTTGCTAAAGCCAGAAAGCATTTTTTATGCCTCTCAACGATCTCTACGTAGCCTAACTAAAATCAAAGACCTGTAATTTCTGGGTGATCAACCTACCTTGCAAAAACCACAATCAATAAATGGAGGGGTCAAATGCGCTGAGTCATCCAGAACTGACATTAACGTAAAACAGCAGATATTGGTGTGTGGCATCACCTATTCCTCTTTTTTTAATTGTCCTCAATTCAAGCTTGTAAAAATCACGTGTCACCTCGGTACTTGTATTAGTAACAGCTGTCAACGATGTGAAAAACCAAAGCTAGAAAATACATTGGTTTATTTTTTTCTGCATGGCTTCAAGAAAAGACTCTTGTCTCTAGTCGATCTAACCTATTTATTGAAATGAGGACAAAAGCGTCATTAAGGTCACTGCGCGGTTTTTATAAGCCCTTGAGAGATACCAGCGGCTGCGGTATCGTCTGTGCTCCCTTTGCAGGAATACTTATAATGAACAAATTAATCACCAGCATTCTCTTACTCACGTCTACGTTTAGTTTTTCAGCCCACGGCATTAGTATCGAGCGTATTTTTCAGTCTCCTTCACTCGATGGCAGCGCCCCTAAAAAGATAAAGATTTCTCCAGACGGGAAATACGTAACCTATATTAAACCTAAAAAATCAGATTTTGATCGATATGACTTATGGGCGTATGAAGTTGCTTCTGGGGAACACGTATTATTGTTTGATGCCGATGACTTACACAGCGGTGATGAAGTTTTATCCGACGAAGAGAAAGCACGTCGGGAGCGTATGCGCGTATTCGGATCTGGCATTCTAGACTATCAATGGTCGCAAGACTCGCAAGCTCTGTTATTTCCACTGGCAGGTGACGCGTACTACGCAACTTTAAAGGACATCAAAGCAGGGAGAGGCGGGGCAAAGCAGCTGTTGAGAACTCAAGAATTCGAGACCGATATCCGTTTATCACCCTTGGGAAACTATATTTCTTATATTCGCGAGCAGAACTTATACATAATGGACATCACCTCTGGTGAAGAAAAGGCTGTTACCGAGGAAGGCCGCGGCAATATCAAATTTGGGATGGCCGAATTCGTAGCTCAGGAGGAAATGAACCGAATGACTGGCTACTGGTGGTCTCCAAACGAGCAACGTATTGCGTTCACGAAAGTTGACGTCAGTCCGGTTGAGGAAATCACAAGAACTGAGATTTATGCCGAATCAATTAAAACCGTTACCCAGCGCTACCCCAGCACTGGCACCAACAATGTGGTGATTAGCCTAGCCATCAATAACCTTGAAAATGACAAAACTCAATGGGTCGATTTGGGTAAAGATACTGATATCTACTTGGCCAGAGTGAAATGGATGAACGACGATCGCCTGATTTATCAGTGGCAAAGTCGAGATCAAAAAACATTGAAACTCAAGAGTTACTCTTCCTCTGATAAGTCACAACAGACACTAATCACTGAAAACAGCAAGACTTGGATTAACCTACACGAGGATCTGCGTTTTCTAAAAAACAGCGACCAATTTATCTGGGCGTCAGAAAGGGATGGATTCAAGCACCTCTACCTTTACAACAACAACGGAACGCTTGTCCGGCAGTTAACAACAGGTGACTGGGTGGTAAATGAACTCGTTGCCATTGATGAGCCAAAACAAAAGCTCTACTTCACTGCAAGAAAAGATACGCCAATTGAAAAACATCTTTATTCAGTGTCGCTGGCAAACATCGATGAAAGCGAACTCAAGGTCGAAAAGGTGAGCCGACGTGAGGGTTTCCACTCAATATCAGCCAGCAAAGACGCTACTGTTTATGTGGATAAATTTTCAACAATCAATTCTCCCCCGCAGGTCAGTTTGCACTCGATGAATGGAGAAAAAATTACTTGGTTAAGCAAAAACGAAGTGAAATCCGGACATCCCCTAGCACCATACCAGAAAGATTGGGTTAAACCTGAATTTGGTGTAATCAAAGCGCAAGACGGTACCGACCTGCACTATCGAATGTACAAACCGAAAAATATCCAAGGACGACACCCTGTTTTGGTGTATACCTACGGCGGCCCAATTGCCCAAGTGGTTACAAATCGTTGGGCTGGAAACAGAGGCCTGTTGTTCCAACACTGGGTCAGCAAAGGCTACATTGTTTTCAGTTTAGATAATAGAGGTAGTAATTATCGAGGAACGGCATTCGAAGCCCCCATCTATCGAGCTATGGGAGGTGTTGAAGTTGACGACCAAGTGACTGGGGTAAACTTTCTACGCAGTCTGGATTTTGTTGACTCCAAAAGAATCGGTGTCTACGGACATAGCTATGGTGGCTACATGGCATTAATGAGCATGTTTAAAGCGGGCGACTATTTCAAAGCGGGTGTCTCCGGAGCCCCAGTTACTGATTGGCTACTTTATGACACACACTACACAGAGCGTTATATGGGTAACCCAAACAAATTAGCAGATGCCTACCAAGCTTCGTCGGTCTTTCCTTACGCAAAGAACCTCAATGGGCCTTTACTGATTTACCATGGCATGGCCGACGACAATGTTTTATTTAAACACAGCACTAAGCTTTATAAGCACCTGCAAGATCAAGCAAAGTCTTTCGAGGTAATGGACTACCCTGGTAAAAAACATAGTCTTCGTGGCAAACAAACTGGAATACACCTTTACCAGACCATCACCAGTTTTTTCGATCGACATTTTGACCAAGACTAAGAGATCCATATCGTGTAATCATGAATATCATAGAAGCAATAATATCCCTCGGACTGCCAGTTTCAATCATGTCTTGGTGGGTACATTCATGGATGTATCGAAATAATCTTTTAGACAAACAAGCCAGCCATAAGGAAACCGATCAAGCGGTCAAAGAAATACGAAAGGCGACGAACGAAACTGGAGTACAAACTGGTGACTACTGGACAAATAAGTGGCTGAGATTCGGCGGTGGCTTTTATGGTTTAACCGCGCTTTGGACGTTTATTGTTATCGAGGTTCAAGAAATTTGGTGGCTCATTACTCACATTCCAACCGTTATTGATTTACTTTCCAACGGCATTTTTCACCTCGCGATCGCATTTATTAAAAATCAAGCCATGACCTTTGCCCAAGCGTTTTCCTGGGTAGTGAATTGGGGTGGATCTGGATTCAATCTTATTTTCTTTTTTAGTGCGTATATCGGTTTTTATCTGGGAATGAAATTGGCAAGCCACATGGATATTAAAGTCGCGACCAGCAAAGCGTCGAACTATTTTTCTGACAACAAGTAGTGATGTAGCGTGAATGCGGTTTAATTCAAACTGCATTAATTTTTCTCGTAGTCCATCGGTCCCAGTATCCAGCGTCACAGCTGCCAGCAGCGGTCGCGACGGACTCATCGCGCAGTTTTTTGAACGTTAATCGTCGATCCTCAGCGAGTTGAGCTCAATACTGCGCTGACGTCAGATCATTCTTAAGATACCGTGAATGTTCTGCAATTGTGTCATCCCAATCCCTCCCATCGCTGAAATCGCTGCGTAAGATGTTTCGCAAATCGCCGGATTTGGCAATTATTAATGGTTATATTTAAATTTTTACGTGCGTATTGAAATACAAATCTAATCGTTATCGCCTCAATCTTTACCATGCTGCACCGTGTATCAAAACCCTATACTGATCACACGACAATAATCACCCTCGCCAATAACCTCCGACCGTAAGTAATAGCGTTTGACCCATTTCAAAACCATAAGATGGGGGTTATCACCACTTAAATGCAAATGATTCCTATTTGTATTTAAATCTGATAGCATTAGATCGGTTTTTAGTAAGTGGCTATATATCCGATATACAAGGCAAACATTTCAAAGAAAAATACGGTTAATAAATGAACTCCGATTTAAATTCATTACCCTGGCGCTCAGCCATTTTTACAATGGTCTTAAGCATGTTGTTTTGGAGCCTAGGAGTACACGCGAGTAGCGTTGACCTACATATCTACGATCTCGATCCGCTCAGCGGTAGCGAAACCCCTTCATTTGAATCCTTGAGGGGCAAAATAGATACCCTAGTATTTTTTGAACCTGAGTGCAGTTGGTGTTTCAAACAGGCACGCGTTCTGAACAAATTACAACAGGATTGTCGGTCTTTTGGTGCCGCCGCGATTGGCGTCAATGGCAGTATTAGAGACCTAAAAAAGACCGTGCAATCGATGCGTTTAGATTTTTATTCCTATCAAATCAACAGCGAATTGCAAAAAGACTTGGGTAAGGTGGAAGCAACACCTTTACTGATATTTCTAAATGAACAAGGTGAATACGCCAGCTATGTCCGTGGTTATCAAAATCGCGACAAGCTCGGCGAAATTCTCCGAAATCTAAATCCTAACTATTGTTCCTAATGTGAGCGAACTCCTATTTCAATTAGCGTAAAGAGAAATTAATCAATGAAAATTCTTAAAAGTATTGTTGCCTTATCGTTTCTAGGCACCTCCTGGCTGGTACCGGCGCAATCGACCGATACCGTAGACAAACAAATCGAAGAGCAAGTCGTTATCGGCGTAAGAGATCGCCTTGAGCGTGCCGGTGTTTTAAAAGACGTTGTCGAGCAAACCGAGATCATAGGTAGTGACCAGCTTGAGAATACCCGTTCTCTGAGTCTTACAGAGGCGATGGAGGATGCCCCTGGCGTGGTGATTGCCAATGAGTGTTCGATGTGCGGATATAAGCGCATCCAGTTGAATGGTCTGAAAGCCGAACACACTAACATTTTCAATGACGGCCTGCCCACTCACACGATTGTGTCAGGATTCTATGCTGTGGACGCCATCGCCATGACGGGGGTAGAAAGAATTGAAGTCGCACGCGGTTCTGGCGCCTCTATGACGGCTCCAGAAGCAATTGGCGGCGTGGTGAACATCATCTCGGTAGAGCGGAATGAAAACAGCGGTGCCATTGATATCTCTGCCGGTGAGGAAGGGTTCTCTCAAATCGGTTTATTAGGTACCTTGGTAGCCTTAGACGAGCGCTTGAGGTTCACTTTCACAGGCCAACGAGATGAGCGGGATCAATTCGACGCCGACGATAATGGTGTCAGTGGAAACCCGTACATGAAGAACGAGTCTTACTCGGCGCGCGCATCCTGGGATGTCAGCGACTTTGACAATGTGGTTTTCCGGTTAGGCCGCTCAGAGCAGGTAGTGTTTGGCGGCCCGATACTTGGTTCAGTTACTCCAAGTATCAGTGCAGCCATTGCAAGCGAAAGTCAGGGCGAAGCCGCGCAATTGTTCGCCGGCAATGATGTGCGTACCAACTGGGTTGGAAATGCATGGGAAACCAGTGAATGGGTTGCCAGCGAGCGGGTGGAATATTCTGCTAGCTGGCTGCGTGAAATCAACGACGCTCTGAATATGACTCTTTCCCTGAGTGGATCTGATCACGAGCAGGACTCTTTCTACGAAGGCTTTGACTATGTCGCGGAAGATGAGATGTTGTACCTTGACGCCCGATTCAATTACGCGCTCAACGACAGACATCTGATCACCTTTGGTGCCGATAATCGCAATGAAGAAATGCGCACCAGATCTGAGTCTGGTGAAGCCAATCCAGACTACGTCTCAGACAGCTTTGATTACGATGTGTCAGGGTTCTATATTCAAGATACATGGGCTGTAAACGATAAACTGGAAGTCAAATTGGCTTTACGTTTTGACCAGATAGAAGCCGATTTTGTGGACCCAGCAAAACCGGGCGTTGAGATCGATGAAAATATTTTCAGTCCTCGCCTTGACGCACGTTACATGCACAACGACAAATACACCTCGCGCTTTTCAGCTGGACGTGGTTACCGCGCCCCACTCTCATTCTTTGAAACTGATCACGGCATCCTTGATGCGGAAGTCGGTTTTGAAGTCGACGTTGACGAATTGGAGCGCTCAAGTTCGTTTGGTTACGCACTGAGTTACGAGGGCACAAAGTTATCCGCAACAGGCGCAATCAGCCACACCAAGATCGATAATCTATCGGCGCTGGATGAAACCGACGCAGGGGTTCCGTTGCTGACTCAACTCGATGAAGAGGCCAGCATCACATCTATGGACATTACATTAGGTTACAAGGCGGCAGAGGGCCTAGATCTGAGTATAACCGCTGAGGTATTTGATCATGACGACGCATTCAAATCCTCGTTCGGCGTTGCAACCACGGAAGAGAAGATTATTATTGCCGCAGATTGGGAAGTAGCAGGCTGGGATGTTTACGCTTCGGCAAGCTGGATCGGCTCTCGTGATCTGACAGATTATGGTTATGAAGGTTTTAATGACGCGGCTCTGACGATCGCAAAAACCACCGACGCGCCAGCCTTCTCGTGGGTAGATGTAAGAGTGTCGCGTAATATCAACGACAATCTGAGCCTCTATGCCGGTGCAAATAACCTTTTCGATCAAACGCAAGCAGGCGATGACGATTCACCACTGGTGTTTTTACCCGATGGCGGTTACGACGTAGCTTATATCTACGGACTAATGCGCGGTCGCGAGTTGTACGCCGGATTGCAGTACGAGTTCTAAAGCAACACCCGATTAGGGCCCCAATGGGCCCTAATCAAAGGCGTGACGATAAGCGAATAGTCAAATTCAAAACGTTTAAAGCAAGATACAAAGGATAGTTTGCTATTCAGACACTGCATACATGGAAAGTTGAAACCATGAACCAAAGTATGCATCTAAGATGGCTTACCTTACTGATTGCAATGAGATATTTTTGCCAATCTGCGATCGCACAAATCTGGATGAAACCATTGACTTTGCTCTAGGTGGCTTTCGTGAAGAAGGTCACATAGGGTTTCACTGACATAACAATTCATTTTAAAAAAATAATTGAATACTATTTTTACGTCATAACATTGACTACCGGTTAACTGGAGAATCACTTTTGCTGTGTTCCCAGAAAGCTCGACCAACAAACATCGAGGCGTATTCGTGAAGGTGTGAGATTGTGGAGTTAATACAGACTACATCAACGGACCTGCCTCCGATAATGACAACGACAGATAGGCACGCGCACCTTCAATATGCCCGTGCTGATCAAGAGGGGTTGCCCATACCAACCAAATTAAAACTAATCAAACTTGGTAAAACCGCAAGCGGTGATAGCAACCATCTACTTCATAGGCCCTATTGAATAATTTACGTCGTACCGAACCATAATCCGCCGCGATCTAGTGCCTGATTAAAGCATTAGATCTCTAAACATGATCAGAGGTTCAGACCCCATGGCGCAAAACGACAGCAATCTACAAACTACGCAGGATACGTCAAATGACACATGCGTTTGCTGTTATTTATAACTACGCTTGCATCCTCATCGTATGCCATGCTCACTAAGGAACCTCTCTTATGTCTTTCAAAAAACTAATCAATCTTATTTGGCTTTTTATAGTCCTAAACTCTTATTACGTGACCGCGCAGGCGACCACTATTGAATCAAAACTCACTTTTGTACTCTCACAAAGTGAGACAGAAATTACCCACTTGTATAAATCCATCTCTGTAACTGAGGAGGGCCAGTACGACCTCATTTCGAAAAATGGCAACTCAAACACCTATTCTTTGGATACCCAAAAAAACTATCGAATCAGAGCCTCGGTAAGAGAATTTCAAGGATCTGGCACCACCGATCCGTTTGAGAATGTTGATCATGTTTTGAACGGTAATCAGATTGCATCAACGATCAAAATACCAGTGGATTCATCCTTGGTTGAGGTACTTCTAAAAGGGCCTGCGGACGCTAAAGCATCTGTCATACTCTCTCCATTAGTCAGCAACGGTGGTATCAGGACACTCAAAAAACTAACTTACGAAAACAAGGGCCCAATGTATTTTTTGGTCAAACCCGGCGAATACGAACTCTATGTAAAGCGGGGCTTCTCGGAGTTCCCAGCCACCACCGTCTCCGCCAATAAAGGTGAGAGCAAAACAGTTACGGTAAACACTGAGTTTTCAGAACTAAACCTGACGTTAGACTGGTCATCACTTCAAGGCAACTTAAGCAAAATGCCCATTGAGCTCACACTATATCTGCTCGAAGACGTAGAAACTTGCTCTGCAAGACACGCAACCAACGCCAGCAAAGCGGGTTCTCTGCAAGGACAGATCGAAGAAAACTTTAGGTTCGAAAAACTGGTGTTACCAGCGACTTATTGCGTAGACATAAAATTCAAGAGACTACTGGACGGCACCACACCAGAACCATTCGATTTTGAAAAGAGACGGCAACTACTCAAGTTCAGCAATCTTGAAGTAAAGATAAACAACGCCAAAGAACAGAATAAAACGCTAACTCTGAAATCTAATCAAAACAAATAGCAAAAATAATCATTGCGGTTCAATACGACGCCGCGGTCGTCGTTTTTTACTCAGGTATGGAATCATGAACATGATAATCCCTGTAATTGACATGATAATAGCGACAGTAGCAACAGGTAACATTAACCAGAGGTTCGCCCTCTTTTCAAAAAAGGTTCCATCATGAATGCTTTCAATGAGATCAGATCGTCGTTTTGCTACATGTAGGATTGTGCCTGTTTGACTATCTATTTGAATCTCAATGCTATTCTTACTCCGTATTTTGACGATACCCTTGCTAGGGCGAACATCCAGCCTATCGACATCACTCCAATCTGAAATCTGCGCTTGAGTCACAGAGTTAGCGGTCGACAAAATCTGTCTAAAGCTTATGGTTGGTTCAGATCCCTGGCCACGAGCGGTCGGCGGCTGGATAAAATCTAACTGTTTTTTTGTTAGCAACAAGATCCCAGTTACAAATACAACCAAGAGAGGTATCGCCACGACGATGCTCAGCCATTTATGAACCAGCCTATTCGCTTTTTTAAAACGCATTATTTCACTCAGTGCTTTGGTAAGGTGAAGTTGAAATTTGATTAGTTGCCGAAAGTCCCAAGTAACGACTTTCGGCAACTGAAGAACCACTCAAGTTGGCTGAATAAGAAAACCTAATCGGGTTCTACTTCGGCATAAGTGCTCCCGAAGTCCACGGACCACCAGCATCAATAATCTGCTGCTGCAACTGGGGCAGATTGTCTTGAATTTTCTGCAGGCGCTCACCTACAGTATCAAGCGCTTCCTTCGCAAAGTCATATTGCTCAATGTGTTGTTTGGTCGGCCCATAAGAAGACCAAGATGCCGATGACGCGTACCATAATCGGCTTGAAATATTGGCTGGTTTTATCCCCATGCGCTCACGGGACTCGAGACCATTCAAATCAAACTTTACGGCGTTAACTTCAGATCTAATCGATGCATACTGTGACTCTAACAAGCTTAAATCACCTGGAGTTAGATCAAGTGCTAATCGTAAATTATCTAAAGTGCGCTCAATTTCATCAACAACTGCATTAGCAGCCGACGCGCGCTGTTCCGCTAACAGTAGTTTTTGGGTAAATGATTTGTTTGCCACAGACATCGGGGAAATCAAACTCGCTTGTCGTATTGGCTTAAGTTCGAACTCAACCGAATCGCCCAGTTTCGTTACAGTACTACCAACACGTTTGAACAACGTAGCAGTGTAAACACCTGGTGTCACCATAAAACCACCTTGATCAAAACCGTCTTCTTCATCTTCACCTGTGATCGCCGTGGTTTCAGCATGGGTCATATCCCAAGTAATTCTGTGTAATCCTTTTGTTGACTCACCTAAAACGCGATTTATGAACGTACCCTTTGCATCGCTAATTTCGAGGTAAACGGAGGGCGATGGCTCTTGCTTCTCTTTCTCGATCTGTTCCCAGGTTGGGTACTCGGGAAACTTATTCTGCTCTAGCATTTCTTTTTCAGTTTCCTGACGGCTTTCTTTGGCAGTCAAAATGCTCTCTTTCAGAAAGTAAGTTAAGGTCGCGCCATGCGCAGGATTTTCAGCTGAAAAACGATCATCACCATCGGTTTTGGAGTGGTTGTTATCGAGCATAAACCATTTAACTGGGCGGGTAGGTGCGAACAATAATGCATCATTGTTGGCCATCTTAGACGCCGTTAGCTCCCTGAGTGGACCGTAATCATCCAAGATATAGATACCGCGGCCAAAGGTTCCTGCAACAAGATCATTTTCTCGACGCTGAATTACTACGTCGCGCGTTGCAATCGTTGGTATACCTCCATCCAGCTCAACCCATTTCTTACCTCCATCAATCGAGAAAAATACGCCGAACTCTGTGCCTATAAAAAGAAGGTTTTTATTTACATGATCCTGCACTATGCGCCAAACCAAGTGTGTATCGGGCAAATCATTCGCCAGTGATGTCCAGCTAGCCCCAAGGTTTGTGGATTTAATTAAATACGGCTTGAAATCCCCATATTTATGATTATCCAAGGCGACGTAGACCGTGTTTTTGTCAAACAAGTCTGCACGTATATCGTTAACGTAAGCGGTCGCTGGGATCCCTCGAACGTTTTTCAAATCAATTTTTCTCCAGCTCTCTCCGCCGTTTGTTGTGACTTGAATCTGTCCGTCATCAGTACCGATCCACAACACGTCTTCGTCAATCGGACTTTCAGCAAAGTTTGCTATGGTGTGATATTCAGACATTGCGTAGATGTCCCAACCAGCCTCCACGGACCAAGTTCGACCCATCACTTTACTAAGCATTCGATTGCCGTTTTTAGTTAAATCCGGTGAAATCGGCGTCCAACTGTCACCGCGATCATCAGAGCGCCAAACTCGTTGAGAAGCGAAATACAAACGCTTTGAGTCATGCGCCGAGACGTTAATCGGCGCATCCCAGTTAAATCTCTCGGCTGGCTCTCCTGGCCGTGGCTGGGGCTTGATATAAACATTTTCACCAGTAATCCTGTCGTGACGAGCTAGGTTACCTTGCTGCCATTGCGAGTACATTATGTTGGGATTACCAGGCTCAATTGCCGGCTGATGTCCATCTCCAAACAGTGTTAAAAACCAGTCTTTGTTTTTTATACCTTCGGCTCGATCGGTGCGAGATGGCCCACCCTGAGTCGAGTTATCTTGTGTACCCCCGTATACCGTATAAAAAGGCTCACCATCGTCCGCAGCAACTTTATAAAACTGTGTGAGAGGTAGGTTAGCGATGAACTTCCAATTTTCCATACGATCATATGACATATAGATGCCGCCATCAGAACCGATCATAACGAAGTCTGGGTCTGTTGGATGAAACGCCATCGCATGATCGTCTACATGCTTACGTTCAACATTTATCGGCGTCCAAGTTGCACCGCCATCATCCGAGACTTTACTGTAGTTACTGGCGATATAGACCCGATCAAACTGGTGTTGATCCGCATAAATTTCTTGATAATAGTGAGGCCCGGTGCCACCACCAACTTCATCGGACATTTTTGTCCAGCTGGCACCTTTGTCTGCTGAGCGATAAACACCCCCTTCGCGATTATCGATTTCAATGGCAGCGTAAACCACATCGGGTTTGATAGGAGAAATCGCGAGACCAATCTTGCCCATGTTCCCCTCTGGCAACCCTGTCTTCAACTCTGTCCAAGTTTCACCACCGTCATCCGACGTATGAATACCTGAACCAGGTCCGGTACCCACGTAAACGGCTACGGTTCTTTGGCGCGACCACGTAGCGGCATATAATTTATCGGGGTTCCTTGGGTCCATGACAAGAGACGTAACACCAGTCCATTCATCCTCTGGCGTCAGCACCAGCTCCCATTTCTCACCGCCATCGGTGGTTTTATACAAGCCCCGCTCTCCACCACTGGTCCAAAGTGGGCCTTGCACAGACGCCCACACGGTATCAGAGTCATCAGGATGTACAATGATGTCTGAAATCCTCTCAGACGATTGCAAACCCATATTGTTCCAAGTTTGACCTCCATCAAGCGATTTATATATTCCATCACCAAAACTGACATGGCGTCCACCGTGATTTTCGCCAGTACCAACCCAAATAGTGTTTGGATTACTTGGATCAATGGTCACATCACCAATCGAATAAACCGTCTGCTCATCAAAAACAGGCGTCCATGTTGTGCCTGCATTCACTGTTTTCCATACCCCACCAGAGCCAACCGCCACATACCAAGTAGACGGATTAGTTTGATCGATGGCAATGTCAGCAATTCGACCAGACATATAAGCAGGTCCAATGCTTCTAAACGCCATGGATTTAAAAGTGGCACTGCCGAATAATGGCTGCTCTTGATCTTCGTCAGATTGTTTTTGTGAGAGGGCATCCCCACTCAATAAAATCAACAACAGAGTGACTAATACTTTATATAGGGTATTCATTTATTTGCCTGTTTTGGTTTCGCGGAGTAATTTCGTCGGCCAACAAGGTACTCAAAATTTAACCTTTAGTAAAATTTTTCGGTATGCATCGGATTCAAGTTCAGCCCTGAAAGGCGCTACAGACGATAGGCCTTTAAAAATTCTGACGGCATACGTGCCGCCTTACCGGTTCTAATATTGATGCAGGCATAAACCAATTCAGCTCGAACCAGCAGCTTATTATTTAGTCTATTTCTAATTTCAAACTGTCGCTTTATCTTTAACCTTTGATCATTCTCTACTATCTTAGTGAAAACTCGAACACTGTCTTGCCTGAGAGCAGCAGCAACAAAACTAACCTTGCTCTCTAGCACCGCCATTCCAAGACCAAAGTCACTCGCTTGCTCAGGGTCAACACCCAGTAATGTAGAATGATGACGAGCACAGTCATCTATCCATCGATGGTAGACGGTATTGTTGACGTGTTGATAGCTATCAATATCATCTGCCTGTACCTCGCAATCGAGATAAAAGGCCCAGTCGCCGAACTCGTCAATTGAATGAATGTCAATTTTATCGTTCATTAGGTTATTTGCATGTTCTTGATTTCAACACGTCTCATCCTTGTTTGCAGCGTAAAAAGAAGTTTTCAAACACCGCACCAATTAATAGCTCGCCATTCAATTGAGTAGCAACACTGGCACCCGAAATTTCGGCGCCCTCGTCCATGTAAACCGTTTTTCTTACCATCACTTCGCCGCCCACATCTATACTTATCACTTGCGAAGGAGAATCAGCTGAGTCGTCTTTGGCATGAGAAATAAAATCAAAAAGCTTGGGGTGCGCTCCTGCCAGAAGCGTATGATCATCCGCCCACGAGAGATTATCAACCGCGGTCCCTGCGTCTAACTTTTCGATGAGCTTCCATGAGGTCAAATCGCTTCCGTGACGCTCATAACGCCGCACACTGCGACCTATCGCCTCGGCCACGTATAGGTTTTGCATATCATTAGAAACTTCGATACCGTTTGCACTATTGATTCCCTTGAGCAGATAAGAACCGTTTTGTCCGTCAAAATACGTCACCGACGATCTCGCTAAACCAAGATACTCCTCAACCGTGTGCATAAACGACGAACTTGGACTACCGTGATCATTGGTAACAAAAAATCGCTCTTCCCCCAATGCCACGATATCGTTAGGCGATATCATCTGCGGATAAGAGATGCGCCGCTTAAGATTCAAGGAGTGATCGTCAGCAACATTAAAGATAATCACTTCGTGTTCGTCTGTTGAGCGATGATTAATCACGTAAAGCTCGCGCTTTCCGTCTGCTAAGGTTAGTAGGTCAATCCCATGAGGATGAAACCTTGGTCCGACATCAGCATTCAAAGACAACGCTTGGGTATCTTCTTTGGCTAGGTCAAGAAGCCAGATACCGCCTTCCTTTAGATCAGCATTTCGATCAACCTCGAGTTGTTTGCGGTTAAAGCGCCGGTCATCCGCTGAGATGAAAGCGACCTCATTAGCAGCATCAATAACAATATCCTCTGGCCCGCTTGGGCCAAAGACAGCCGTGCATTGACCGTAACCAAGAGGCTCTATTTCTAAGCCCACACCGGCATCGCGATGGATTCGATACCCCTGGAAAACGACCAAGCAGATCACTAGTAGCAAACTAATCTTCTTTAATGTCATGCAGCGAACATACTGTTCCTTTGGCACAAACGCAAATTTACTCAAATTAGATAAATTCTAACTACGAATTTGTCTGCTATCGCTAACGCTGATAGCATACTCCGATGGAACATTCTAATGCACTTATAAGCAACGACGCGGTGGTCTTTGGGCTATTAATGGCCATTCTGGCCTTCGTATTTAGAACATCGAATAGCTCTGATCCCAGATTACGAAAGTTCTACGGCATTGTACCGATGTTGTTGCTTTGCTATTTCTTGCCTTCGCTACTCAATACTCTAGGAATTGTGGATGGCGAGCACTCTCAACTTTACTTCGTTGCCTCTCGATATTTGCTGCCGGCCTGTCTGATTTTACTAACTCTGAGTGTCGACCTAAAAGAGATAGTAAAGCTTGGCTACAAACCACTGGTTATGTTTTTAACAGGCACCGTTGGTGTAATTTTAGGAGGACCTTTGGCAATATTGATCGTGTCATACTTTAATCCTGATTTGGTTGGAGGCGCGGGCCCTGAAGCGGTTTGGCGAGGTATGACAACCGTGGCTGGTAGCTGGATAGGTGGAGGTGCCAATCAAGCAGCAATGTACGAAGTTTTTAATCCATCCAATACTTTATTTGGCATTATGGTGACCGTTGATATCATCGTTGCTGAGGTCTGGATGATTTTTTTACTGATTGGTATTGGGAAAAAAGAAAAGATAGATCGCTTCTTCAAAGCAGACGCCAGTTCAGTAAAACAACTTCAGTCCAAAATGGAAGCCTATAGCTTAAGTATTGCCAAAAATCCAAGTACAACCGATCTTATGATGATGCTCGGCATCGCATTTGGAGCGACAGCGTTCGCCCACTTTAGTGCGGATCTAATCGCTCCCTTTATTAAAGAAACAGCCCCGGTATTGGAGCGTTTTAGTCTGACCTCAAAATTCTTTTGGCTGATCGTAATCGCCACTACCATTGGCGTATTTTTATCGTTTACTAAAGTAAGGGAGTACGAAGGAGCGGGAGCTTCCAAAATTGGCACCGTTTTCATATTCATTCTAGTAGCCACCATTGGAATGAAAATGGATATAAGATCGCTAGCAGATCATCCCGGTTTATTTTTGGTCGGAGGCATATGGATGCTGATACACATCGTTCTGCTTGTCGTCGTAGGTTTGATCATCCGGGCGCCCTATTTCTTTCTAGCAGTCGGTAGCAAAGCCAATATCGGGGGGGCCGCTTCAGCACCTGTGCTGGCTGCAGCATTTCATCCAGCATTGGCACCCGTTGGCGTCCTTTTGGCCGTCTTTGGCTATGTACTGGGTACCTATGGCGCTTGGCTTTGTGGTCTATTAATGCAAGCGGCTGCTCCGATGTAAACAAAATCGAACCATAAATAAAATACCTATTTTGCGTCGGTCAAGATTTTATCTTTCTCGTACCAACGATTATTTAACCAGTCTTCGGTAGAACTTAATTCTGCCAATTTAAAATGCGCTACGGTAATTTTTATTTTCGCTGGATTACCATGTAAACATTTCCATATATTTGGCCTGGAATCGCCATAGTCGATGGTAATATCGACGAGCGGGGTATTCGGATCCATGTTGTTTTTGATCACGTTCAAGCCGCCCGCTCTTGGCTTTAGTAAGTTTTTATAAGGTGATTTTTGATCGAGCCTTTTGGTGTTTGTAAATCGTGTTCCCTCCGGGAAAACCAGCAGTGCGCCGTCATTGCCATGAGACTTCGAGGTCTTTTCTATGATTGAGAAATCACTTTTTCTATCTCCGCTCTTTTTCCCTCTTTTTAACCTAGGAAAGTTTAAGGAGAGACAGATCCAACCGATGATTGGCACCCAGACCAACTCTTCCTTCACCAAAAATTTAACTATCGGGCCACGACTAGCCACAACTTCTTGAATAAGCGGGATATCAAACCATGATTGATGATTACAGATGACAACAGGGGACGGGTGAGATTCAGCCTCTCCTACAACTTCTAGTTCAATACCAACGACTCGCTTCATCCAGAAGCTATCCACGAGAACGCACCAGCGATAAAGAACTTTCACGAAGAAAAAACAAACCTTTGACACCATCGGAACGGGTATAAGCAGGTTTATAATCGCAACAGGAATAAGCAAGCCCACCCCTATCAAGAGATTCAACATCACCCAAAGCAGTGAAATTGTACTTATGATATTTAGCCCGAGCGTTTTAATAATTGTTATGCTCCGAAAATAAATTATGGATTAGTTGTGCGAACCTAGAACGGAAGCTTTTTGCAGAGCGCAACCGGCATCTAAAATCCAACCGATCGACAACCTGAGTGCGACTATTATAGTACAAATCTAGTACGAAATTTCTACAGACAATCCGCGCAGCTAACCAGCATCGGCACTCAGTGGTTTCATATCGTCGCTAGCACTAGTGCAAGCATCGGAATCATAAATAGCCCCGGCCCCTCGATCACAATAGTAGAGTTACTCGTTAAGTCCTTTTAGTTGCGGCGCAGGTGATGGTCAATTATCTTGCGCTCTGTGTTTATTTATCTCGTTTAATAGCGCGGTTTCAATCTCACCCACAGTTTCGTCGATAGTAAACTCTCCCGATTGAGAATACTCGCCAAATAAATTTATCATTCTATCGCTCTTTCTCCCAGCCAGCATTAATTTGTATGAAAGGCTGTCTTTCAGCGGTGGCGTAAAAATTGCGTCATAAATAAAAGCGAGTAGACTGATCGGACTTAATAGTAAATCCCTAGCCGCATCCGCGAACAACTTAATTTGGAAAAAGATCAAATGCCTAAATGCCTGCTTTGTTGGCAACGGCTCGTCCATGTCTAATTTATTTAAAGGCATACGCAATGCTCACTACTTAACGTTAAACTCCGCGCCCTGACACACACAATCAACGTGTATCTCTCAGGCAAACCGGTCTATTGATAAGGTATATGGGATCATTTTTGACACAAACAACCGTCGCCCTGATGCTTAACACCTGAATTAACGAGACGCGACCTTGCTTCGGGCCGAATCTCGCTTTAAACATCTATTACACCGTTTCAACCACTAGGCCTGCGGCCTCTGCTGGAGAGAGCTTAAGAGCGCCCACTACCATATTAAAGAAGTCCGTTTCGGACTCAGTGACTTGACCATCAGCCTCGAATACAGCAACTAACGCCTTTACGATTGATTGTCTTTGAGACAAGTCTATTTTCTGTCCGACGCGAGATAAGTATTTATCAATTGGTGCTGTCTCATACAACTCTGATGAGGCAGCGGTACGCACACATTTGACACTGACTTCTTCACCTGTCGCTTCCAACACTACCTTTTGTACAATAGCGACTTCAGTATCATCGGTCACCAGGTCAGCACGAGTTGCTCTTGAAAGTGTCATTAACAACATTTCTTTGTACAGCTCTCGCTTCTCATCAGGGTTATCAACGTGTTCGAAAAGCTTCTTTATATGTGAAAGGTTTCTAATTGACATTTGCGTACCTATCTACTGGGTTAGATTATTATTTATTGTGAGCAATTGTACACCTCGCTCTACCGAGATTAAAAGGAGCAGTTCGTTTTTTAATTGTTGCGAGAGACATACTGAGCGACTTTACCAGAAATTTTCCAATATCCATCACTTTTGATGAGGTTCAGATAATCCACATAGCCATGCTCCTGACTGTCCCCCCAGGTAAATTCGACCGTCGCACTCGCTGCATTATCGGTAACTCTCAGAGCAGTGATGTTGATTTCAGCATCCCAATCCTTGCCAGTATCCACAGCCTCTGCAAAAGCAGACATTGAATATTCCCAATATCGCCCCTCTCGATCATAAAACTTGATAGTCGCATCATCAGAATACGCTTTTTTAATATGTGTGCCTGAACCCGTTGATACGGCGGTGATATAGGAATTTATCGCTTGTTCAGGCGTTTCGAATTCAGCCGCGATCAATACAGGGTTGGCAAATAACATACTAATAAAAATCAAGTTGCGTCTAAAGTTGTTCATATCATTTCTCGAAAAGGTGGTTATAAAAAGCGTAACACTCCGTCACTGGCAGCATCGTAAGTGTCTATATTGAATGTGTTTGAGACCGCGCTATCTGTTTCTGGAGGTTTTGGTAGTCTCTATAAAACCTTGACCAATCAAATCTAAAAAATCTTTGATTACCGCCCACCTGATACTTCTAGTCAGTTTTTTGCGTGCACGCAGTTTGGTTTTCCTGAAGGCTTTAGCATTCAAATTAGCGAGTTCTTTGGCTTTTTCACTGGCGTTTGGAATCAGCTCTTTTGCATCCACCGCTTGATCTGCAAAGCCAGCTTCTACTGCCTCGGACGGACAGTAGACTCGAGCGTGATTGATAACTTGCTCAAAGGCCTTGATGCTCAACCTATAACGCGCGATCGCCAGAGCGGTATATGGCATTGTCATGCCTATCTCTACTTCATTGAGCACGATTTTGAAATCGCCTCTGGTCACGAATCGATAATCGCCAGCGAATAGGAGAAAGACACCTGCTGCAACTGTATGACCATTAGATGCAACCACTAATGGCATGGGTAAGTTTACTAAACGATAAACGGTTTCGAATCCTCCCATCAACATCTTTAAGGCTGGCATCGCTCCGGACTTCATAACTTTAAGGTCAAAACCACCACTGAAAATGTTACCTGCGCCCGACAACACCACGGCTGTTGCCTCTCGTTCTGCTTTGTCTAAAGCTTTGTTCACAGCTTCAATCATCCCAGGTGATAGCAGATTCGAACCACCATCGGCAAGCTCGATCGTAGCAACTCCATCAACTAGTGAGTAATTTAGAAAGTTTTCCATTATTGGCAACTCAAATACAATTTCTGTTTTCCCGCAACATAGTAAACAACGCAGCTCTGGATGTGAAACATTTACTGCATCCAAAGCAGCTTGATATAGATTTGGCAGGTAACGACATTAAACTAAGCTGTTTATAAACCTTTAACGCCCGCTTAGAGTCGGCCAAGAAAAAGAAATCGTACCCGAGCTCTTTTAGAAGCTATATCCCAACCCTTTGACCAATTACTGTGGTAGCTCACACTATATAATGAGCCAAAAATACCCAGATGGGCAAAGAGTCTGCTTTACTCAAACTGACAGAGACTGACTTAAAAGCTTTCTAATTGTTGATCAAAATCACCCAATACATCATTTGACGTATGCATCCTGAACGGGACAGATTTAGCCTAGAACGGCCAAAAACTTGAGGGACCACTTATGCGCGCGCTTATTCTCACAGTAAAGCTTGTTATCATCTTATCGCTCTTCAATACGACCAAAGCCAATGAATGTGGTGTTGCTGGAATCGACGTATACAAATCGATTAATAGCCATTTAACGTCGCCCTCATTTGACTGGTCGACTCCCAGTCGCTACAAAATCGACAACAACGAGGGGACTCCACTCTTACCAAATACACTAGAGTACGTAATGAATTGGGAAAGCCTTGACGGATCCACCGAAGAAGCCTGCCCATGCCCGCCCAACGACGAGGCCTGTCGCCAGGGCCCTCCGAAATTTAAAGTACACCTACAGACCAGAGGTGGCTATCCGCAGGAGTGGACACTCAAAACAGAGGAAGAACTTATTTCCGAACTCGAAGGGCGCGGTTGCCCAAATCCAAGTTTTTTAGCGGGTGCCGCATTACGCCATTTCTCGGCCAAGCAAAAGACCATGACATCTTTTTGGACAATCAGACAAAGCGCCGAAATAGCCGACTTTGAGAGGGGCAAAAATTCCGTTCGTTTCGAGAAAACTCACTCAGAAACTGGTAACGCTCTCAGTATTTGTCTACCCGAGGGCAAACATCGAGTGAGTCTGGCAACAAGCCCGCGAGAAGCAAAAAAACTGCCCAACTCAAAAGCACCCGTCACTACTCGAACAATTGAAGTCAAAGATCATTTGATTGTTGTCTTGGGTGACTCCTTTGCATCCGGAGAGGGTGCACCTGAAGGTAAATTTAAATCCCATCAGATTAGCAGTTGGGCTAAAGCCCTTCCTACAACCTCGACGACCGACCTAAGTACTATCATTAAAATTATCTCTGATTATCCTGTTAGTAACCCAGACTCGAATAAGTGCAACACTGATCTGTTGAATCTACCCTCAGCACAAAAGCGATTGATAAATCACATAGACAATATTCGCAGCCATAGGTCGTCGTTCACTCATGCCTCTCAACTGGCTCTCGAATTAGAGAATAAAAGCAATAAATCCAGCGTAACATTTATCAATCTAGCACAGTCTGGGGCAACAATTGATAAAGGCGTTATGGGTGACTACCTCGGTTATCTAGGTGAACTTCCTCAATTCCAAAGGGTCACATCATATGGCCGACAAACTCGCACGGAAGTGGTAATTACCAGTGGCGGCCATGATGCCTTCCCGCACACAATGTGTCCACAAACTGAATTATTACCTCATTTAGTTGGTCCCAGAACTCCTGATGAAATATATCTTAGCGTTGGCGGTAATGATGTCGGCTTTGCTAACGCTATTGCCGCACTGTCGATTGCTCATACCGGAGTGCCGGTGGTAGGTGGTGACGAGGGAGACTACTCGCCGGAAAACGGTGGCGTCTGCAAAGGCACGAGAGGCACGATATGTAAAATGTTGAGGTCGGTTAAAAGTGGCGACTGGGACGCGGATTACTGGCATGGCCTTTTTGGTTCAGTCAACATCAACGTTATTGAAGGTGGCGCCATCAACACCGAGCGAGTAGTTGGCATGGATGGTTTGGCTCAAAGGTATGCCGCGCTCAATCAAGAACTCAAAAAACTATTTCAAGGAGTCGACAAAGTACCACCGAGAGTAACCCTGATTGCCCCGCCCTTCTTCGGTCGGACAACAATTGAACCGGGAGATGGAGAAACGAAATTATCGGCGGGAGAATTCATGTCAAATGGGGCAAGAATTCCAACTTACTACTGCGATCTTTTCACGCCAAACCTTATCAATCTTGATTTTGACCCTATCGAATTCAAAATTGCCGATCATGAGATCTATCGTCCTCTGAAAAGTATCGTAATCGACACAGAGCGTTTAAACGGCTGGAATGCTGTGACTCAAAATGAGCTCGACGTTGCGCGAATCGGTATCTGTAACAACGAGCCAAACAACATTACAAGTATCGATCGCCATCACTACCCTATTGACGAGCCAAATAGTAGCTACCGAGGCTACAACAAGCCAATCGATTCAAAGAAACAACAAATCGGTGACGTAACTAGTACTAAGGGGCAGTACCATCCGAATAAGTACGGCTACAAATTCACCAAGTCGCTACTATGGGACGACATAGAAAGACAGAGAAAGTTAAAGTACTCGGAGATAATAAACAACGAGGCTGATGATTCAATCCCTGAAGTCGCACACTCGAGCTTGCCAGCCGCAGCGCCCAAAGTAATTGACTATTATGGTCATCAAGCAGTAATGCATCGAGTCGATGTTCCTGCCTTTACCTTTTTGACCGCCAACTTCGCCAAAACGAGTGGCTATGGAGACTGCCCGGTTGTCTCGATTTATGAGGCTTCTGGTAGACTTGTAAACTCAAGTTCACCAATGTTGCAATACGATTCCGATCTCAGCACTCACATAACCAGAAGCGGAGCGTTACCACAACACTGGGAAGAGCCAATTGGCCGTTGCGGAAAAGGATTTGCTTTAAGTAATAACCAGCCAGATTATGTGGAATACGGCGGTGAGCGCGCCACCGTATCAAAATACAATCAAGCTCGCGTCACTATCGATAATGGCTGTAAAGCGAAATCGTATTATGTGGCCGTGAGTTCGGACCAAAACATACTGTTCGATCCCGTCACTGGCCAAAGCGAAAAAAACGATCTAGCTCCGTCTGATACTGGCAAGCTAGAGATCATCTTTTCACCCTCGCTCAGCTCAATCCATGAGCAGGAATGCTCTACCAATGGCTCACTTAATGGCCAAATAAAAGAAGAACGCATCAATATAATTAAACCCAAAGATCTGAAGCGTACCCCTTCGATACCTCAAAACTATCTCGATCTAATTGAGAAGGAAAATTAGATATGTTGGCGATTACACTTCCCAGTCGGCGCCTGGGCACGGTCAGCGCCAACTCTATGGGCAAATAAACGTCTTAACAATCAGCGAACCAACTCTCCAAGAGCAGACGCCATTTGATCGCCAGTAGGGCTTACACTGGATGGAAAGTGAATCACTTTATTCCCGTCTGCTGAGATTAAGTATTTATTAAAATTCCAACTGGGCTCCTTTCCTGTTTTGGCCGCGAGCTTTTTAAACAATGCGTTGGCGCTGTCTCCTTTTACTGAGCTTGGTTCAACCATGGAAAACGTCACGCCATAATTTGCATAACAGACGTCAGCCACCTTACTTGCATCGTCATACTCTTGGTTAAAATCGTTCGATGGAAAACCAACGATCGCCAACGACTCTTTGTTATTTTGATAAAGCTTTTCCAAATCAGCAAATTGCGAGGTATAACCGCACTGACTCGCTGTATTTACAACAAGTAACGCCTTACCAGCGAACTGCTCACAAAAATCCAGCGGCTCACTCGATCTGAGCTTTGGTGCGCTGAAATCAAATAAATCATTACAACTTGCCTGCGCGACAGGCACAAAGACTGACCAACCTATGAACACAGACACTATAAACAGAATACGATTTTTGCGATTCAATTTTTTGAGTAGTAATGCACGCTTCATTTTTTTCTCCGGTTAATGTTAGTCGAAGAATAATACGTCGCCGATATGATTTTTAGGTGACTTAACGATTTGAATGTTGATCAACAAAAGAAATCCCGCCTACTGTAATTACACAATGCGGCAATCATCTTATAAGACTAATTAGCCCATACGTGCCATGCCCACCAAATTCTATAATGGGCGACTCGCAGCGCTTAAGCTATCAGCCAATTCGCAATGTGATAGATCCAGATCAGCCTGATAGTTATCGCTACCCTTTCTAATACGGCCTAATCTGTTAAAGCCAGCATGAGCTTTGAAAGACCCATCGTAGCTTCAGTAACTCGGCATAGTGATTAAGCGACCATGGCATCCGAGCTAAACAATCGTCAGACTGATCGTTAACACAATAGTAGAAACGACGAAAGCACTGCTGAAAACCCTTACAGACAGCACAACCAATGGCCAGTTTAAGTTTCAACACAGACCCTAAAAACAGGACAAGCTCGCCACGGGCGAATCAACTAACAACAATTAGTAAAAATAGGCCCCTGAAAAATCGTATCTCCGCCACTCGCTTTGATACCATAGATCTCTCCATCGTATTCGAAAGCCTCACACGACGATTTATCGCCGTGTGAGGCCAAATCTAAATAATAGCTAAGCCCTGAAATACAGCATGTCAATAAGAAACTGGATTGCATTAGCCTTGATCATCGCATCATTTGTTTGCCTTTACCCGGGGCTCGTCAATAATATGATGACACTCAAAGTGGGTGCACAACTTCCCTTACTCGGCAATATTGAACTATATGAAGCAACCCAAAGTATTTTAGAGACGATTGATAACCTATTTAAAGAAAAAAACTATCTGGTTGCTTGGCTTATATTGCTTTTCAGTGTGGTGGTGCCGCTATTAAAAACCATTATGCTGTTGGTGGTGATTCTATTACCGAAATTAAGCAGCCGATTCGGCATGATCACGTTTGTAAGCGCTATCGGAAAATGGTCGATGGCCGATGTTTTTGTGGTGAGTATTTTTATGGCTTATCTCGCAACAGCTTCCAACCAAGCGGTTTCAGCGACTTTGCATTCCGGTTATTACTACTTTTCGGCCTATTGCGTGCTATCCATTTTTGGAACCCAGATCATTGATCTGAGTAAGTCGGATCACGCAAAGGACCCTGCCCCTTGAATTTAAACCGCAATAACGTACGAGCCCGGGCCAGATAAAAACATCGCAACGAAATCGTATCTCTTGTCATTTTGCAGTTTGATCTTCAGCCAGCATCACTCAAGTATTTGCTGGCATTTTCGACTGCTGCATAAAATGCCGTATCATCTGCCGTGAGGTAGCAGGTGGCTCAAAGGCCAATTCAAGTTTACTCAAACTTCGAGCATCTGTTGGTTCCATAAAGAAGCTCCCGCTTCAGGGTTACCGTATTGACGTTGCCTCCACCAAAGTGTCATCGCCCATTTTTCACCGCTGTTTACTGGTAAACCAGAGTGTAATGATCTTGGATGAGGTTTATCCGTTCCCAAGCGAGTATTACCAAAAACAACCACTCGACCGAGCCGAGCCGAAACTCGTAAATTAAGACGAGGAAATTCAGTTCCTCCGCCGTCACAATCATTCAGATAACAAATGGTGGTAAACAGGCGCTGGCCACCTCTGGCAAGTCGAGGCTTACTGCCATCATAGTTTAGATCAAACGCATCTAAGTGCGGCTTGTACTCTTGCTCGCCTTGGTAATGTAACAACTGTGCAGGCTCAGCATTTTGCACAGGCAAGGAAACAACTGTGGCTACTGACCTCGCCAGCCCCATCAAAAGATCATCATCGTATTGAGATAACTGTGCGCTTAGATTGCTCCTGACATCGTGAAGTGAATTTAAACCTGTATTAGGATCAATTATCGGCGCTCGCTCCAAAGCAGACTGGCCCAATCCAATGATGTGCTTGGCAAGCTTCTCATCAAATAGGTTATCGACAACCGCTACCGTGGGATTGATGCTAAAGATAGAAATTTTCATTTCACTAACATAAAGTAAAGTGGGGTCAGAGTAAACTTTGACCATAAGGGGTCAAGTCTTGAATATTGAATTCTTAATCAGTCTACTAACCATCGAAT
>JAKVBA010000034.1:49671-51977 GCA_022447525.1 Gammaproteobacteria bacterium | reverse complement strand
ACATTTTCTACAGGCCCATTGGCTTCATTAACCACCTTACCTCCCCATACCTTGACCTGATCGATTACCTGCTTGACTAACACCTCGGGCGCCGACGCACCCGCCGTTATCCCAACGGTATCAACACCCTCAAACCAGGCCTTCTGTATTTGCTCAGGCTGGTCAATTAGGTAACTAGGAACGCCGATATTTTCAGACAATTCACGTAATCGATTTGAATTAGAACTATTGACAGAACCAACCACTAAAACGACATCCGCATCTCTTGAAAGCGCTCTTACCGCATCTTGTCGATTCTGTGTTGCGTAGCAAATATCGTCTTTGCGGGGCCCTTGTATCTTTGGAAATCGTTGTTTTAGCGAATCAATCACCACTTTCGTGTCATCAACCGAGAGCGTGGTCTGAGTCACATAGGCGAGATTTTCCTCATTCGTTACATTGAGCGTGGCAACGTCTTCGGGTTCTTCAATAAGATGCATTCCAGAGTCAGCTTGCCCCATCGTGCCTTCAACTTCTGGGTGACCTTCGTGGCCAATGAGGACGATTTCGATGCCTTTATCTCGATATCGCTTAACTTCCATATGAACCTTTGTTACCAGTGGACAGGTCGCATCGAAAACTTTTAAATCCCTTTTAGCAGCTTCGCTTTGTACCGCTTGAGAAACACCATGGGCACTGAAAATAACGGTATTGCCATCAGGAACCTCATGGAGCTCTTCAACAAATATAGCACCTTTTTCTTTAAGGCCATCGACAACAAATCGATTGTGTACGACCTCATGACGAACATAAATCGGCGCTCCGAACAATTCCAATGCCCGCTCAACAATATCGATAGCTCGGTCAACACCAGCACAGAAGCCTCTAGGGTTCGCTAACAGTATTTTCATTTACTTAACCTCTGCCGAACTTATTCTGATTCGGAACTATTCAAAAACGGCTTATCAAAAGCCTCGGAGATCATTAACGCTGCACCAATAAAAATCGCAATGTCGGCGATATTGAAGTGTGGATAATGCCACCCCCGATAAAAAAAATGGATGAAATCAACTACATATTGATACACGACTCTGTCTATCGCGTTGCCGATTGCTCCTCCGATAATCAGACTGAATGCAACCGCAAGATGACGTTCATGCGACTTCATCTTTTTAACCATCATAAAAACCAACACAATACTTACCAAAACGGCCAGACTGATAAAGAAGACATGCTGTACACCTCCGAGACCACCCAAAAAACCAAAAGCAGCGCCAGGGTTGTGTGCTAAAGAAAAATCGAAGATCGGCAAAATCTCGATAATCTCGTATTGCAGAACATGCTCTGCCCAATACTTGCTTGCTTGGTCCAAAATGATGACCAACAACGACAACCAGAGCCACTTTAAATGCTTCATATTAGTTACTTAGGATTATGCGTGATTACGAAGTTCGCCTTCGCCGTCAATGTTCTCAACACAGCGCCCACACAACTCTGGATGGGCTTCTATCGAGCCGACATCTGGTCTTCTATGCCAACAACGAACACATTTAATATCATCCAAACTAGCCACTAAGACCTTGAGTCCAGCCACATCGGTTTCCACCGCGCCCTCAGGAGCCTGATCTAATGGAGACACCGCAGCCGCTGAGGTAATCAAAACAAAACGCAATTCATCACCAAGTGCCGAAAGAGTTGCAAGTAATTCACCATCCGCGAAGAGCTTAACTCCAGCATCGAGAGCCGAACCAACTTGACCATCAACTCGCAATGCTTCTATCTGTTTTGACACTTCGGCCCTAACGGCGACGATATCCGACCACTTTTTATCTGAATTAGCGTCTGAGGGAATATCATCTAGCGGCGCATAACGAGTTGCAAACAGAACCGTTTCCTCGCGTTCTCCAGCCATGTGCCCCCAAATTTCCTCGGCTGTGAAACTTAGAATTGGAGTAAGGACTCGAACCAACGACTCCAGTATATGCTGCATGGCGGTTTGAGCAGACAACCTCGCTCTCGAGTTACGCCCAGTGGTATACAAGCGATCCTTCAATATGTCGAGATAAAAGCCGCCCATATCAACCACACAGAACTGATGAAGACGCTGATAAATTTGGTGGAATTGATAACTCTCGAAAGAGTCTTCAATTTGTTTTTGCATTTTTGCAGTTAGCCTTACCGCCCATTTATCTAGATCGAGAAGCTGATCGTAATCTAACGCTTTGCTTGGCTCAAAGCCCGCTAAATTCCCCAACAAGTAACGAGCAGTATTCCGGATGCGTCGATAAGATTCGGATGTACGTTGCAGTATCTCTTTCGAGATAGTC
>JAKVBA010000034.1:12454-49661 GCA_022447525.1 Gammaproteobacteria bacterium | reverse complement strand
CATCTCGCTGCGATAATCGGTTGCTGCTATCCAAAGCCTCAAGACGTCGGCACCAAGCGTGCTTATAACCTCTTGTGGCGACATAACATTACCCAAGGACTTGGACATCTTCTTACCGTCTTTGTCTACCGTAAAACCATGGGTCAAAACGGTTTTGTACGGTGCCTTTCCATGCATAGCAACACTGCTTAACAAACTTGATTGAAACCAACCGCGGTGCTGATCGGAACCTTCAAGATACAAGTCTGCTGGACCAACTAATTCTTCACGTGCATCAACAACGCTGTGATGTGTTACCCCCGAATCAAACCAAACGTCGAGTGTGTCAGTTACTTTGTCGTATTCATCCACTTGAGTACCAAGCAACTCGGCGTCGTCCAAGTCATACCAGGCTTGCACGCCGCCTTGCTCAATCTTCTGTGCTGCAAGCTCCATTAACTCAACGGTATTTGGGTGCATTTCGCCAGTTTCTTTGTGAAGATAGATGGTGATCGGGACGCCCCAGTTTCTCTGTCTGGACACACACCAGTCTGGTCGATTTTCGACCATTGAACGAATTCGCGCTTTACCCCAATCTGGTTCCCAGTTAACGTCATCAATTGCTCGTAATGATTGATAACGCAGGCCTTTCTCGCCTGCCAGATGCTCCATTCCAATAAACCATTGCGCCGTCGCTCGAAAAAGCACGGGTGTTTTATGACGCCAACAATGCGGATAACTGTGCTCATACTCGACGTGCTTAAGTAATGCACCACGCTCTTCCAATACGGCAACCACGTTTGGATTCGCCTTGAACACAAACTGACCTGCAAATAACTCAGTTGACTCAAGATAAGTACCATTAGAACCTACTGGATTGTTCACAGGGATATTGTATTTTTTACCAACGGCAAAATCTTCCACACCGTGAGCAGGCGCAGTATGCACCGCGCCAGTTCCGGCATCGGTTGTCACATGGTCGCCTAAAATGACTGGAACCTGCTTATCATAAAAAGGATGCTTCAACTGCATCAACTCAACAGCTGCGCCATTGAACTCAGACAAAATTTGCGATTCACCAAGCTCATATCGCTCTAGTGCTGACTCGACTAGCTCTTTAACCAGAATCAACTGTTCACTCCCAGCTTGAACCAACACATAAGTTAGCTCTGGATGCAATGATACGGCTTCGTTCGCAGGCAATGTCCACGGCGTTGTAGTCCATATAACCACCGCAGGTTTGTGTAACTGACTACGATCTATTCCTACTCTGTTAGCAAACTCTTCGGTATCAGCGACTTCAAATTTAACGTCTATCGCGGGTGATACTTTGTCCTGATACTCAACCTCGGCTTCAGCCAGCGCCGATCCGCAAAGTGGACACCAATAAACCGGCATCAAACCGTGGTAGAGATGCCCAGCCTCCACTATCTTGGCTAAACTTCTAACGATATTCGCCTCTGTTTCATAGGCCATGGTCAGATATGGATTTTCCCAATCGGCTTGAACACCTAAGCGCTTAAAGTCGGCCTTTTGGGTTGCAACTTGTCGTTCAGCATACTCTCGGCATTTTTGACGAAATGTTTTTTTGTCAATCTTATGACCAGCCTTACCGTGCTTTTTTTCAACCTGAATTTCAATTGGTAAGCCGTGACAATCCCAACCCGGCACATAGGGAGAACGCAGTCCCTGCAAGTTACGGGACTTAACAATAATATCTTTTAAGATCTTGTTGACCGAATGTCCTATATGAATATTCCCGTTAGCGTAAGGAGGGCCATCGTGAAGAACATATGTAGGCGCATTAGACCTTCGTTTTTGTAAGGTATGGTATGCATCGATCTCGGCCCATTTTTTTAAAATCTGTGGCTCCCGATTTGGCAGGCTGGCTTTCATTGGGAAGGCCGTTTTGGGCAAATTGATGGTGTCTTTGTACTGACTACCTGGCTTTTCTTTAGTCATTATTGAGTCACTGCGGCGAAACGTAATAGACCAGCAGTAAATAGGCACCGGTGCCGACTTGCTCGCCTGTATTTGTAATAACCCTTTATTCTAAGGCACTTGCACCGATAGACCAACGATTGTTGCCAGCAAAACAGCTAAATTAATTAAATTATTTTTGTAGCTCTTCTCGTGCTAGCTGTGCGTCGAGCTTTATTTGTTGCTTTAACAAGTCAAACGAATCAAATTTGCGCTCATCACGTATCTTTGAGTGAAAGAAAACTTCCAAGGTTTTTCCATATAAATCTTGATCAAAATCAAACAAATGAACTTCCAGCCTGTTCTCACTTCCACCAACCGTTGGCCTTTGGCCAATATTAGCGACTCCAGCAAAACTACCCTCGCCTTCAATAGCAACTGTGACGGTAAATACGCCCTGGATCGGCACTAAAGAACCCGCCAGTTCTAGATTAGCGGTTGGGAAATCGATCGTTCTCCCTAGCTGCCTACCCTGTTTAACCTCACCAGATATTGCAAAGGGTCGACCAAGGAGTTGTTCAGCTAATCGAAAATCAGAATTGATCAAAGCCTGTCTCACGCGCCCACTACTAACTCTGACACCATATAACTCGAAAGTATCATGGGCGGTGACATCGAAGCCAAATTGTTTGCCAGCGTTGACGAGCATATTGAAATCCCCAGCTCGATTTTTACCAAACCGAAAATCATCTCCGACACACAAATATTGTATTCCCAACCCTTCGACCAACACTTCTTGTATAAATCCATGTGGTGAATAGGCGGCAAAATCCGCAGTAAACTCAATACATAGAACCCTTTCGACACCCAGCTCAAAAAGCAGAGCAGCCCGATCCTCTATGCTACTTAGCCTAGGCACAGATCCAGGCATAAAAAATTCCTTCGCCAGAGGCTCAAAAGTAACGACAGTGGCTGGCGCAGCGAACTGACGACTCTTGGCCATCAAAGTACTGATTACGTGCTGATGACCTCGATGCACACCATCATAATTACCAATTGACACTACGCTTGGGCGATGTCGTTTTTCAAGTTGGCTCAAGCCACGAATAAGTTCCATAAGTCTGGATTAATGTCTCCGGTTTCGACCAAGGATGTTTTGCATAGCTGTATTCTATGTTAACGCCCAATCGGGGTCGTATTCTTCTATATAATCGTTAAGTTTGTTGCGAACCATACTACCTGTTTCCCTGAAACAGCTGAGCTCCAACTCAGGATATCGCCAGCTTAATGCCCCCTCTGCACCAACCGAAAACTCTACTTCCCAAAGACCTACAGTGACCAGTCCGAGACGATGTATTTTACCTTGCCACGCACCCACTTCACGTTCAAAACCTCTCTCGATCACAGCTCGTCTTGGGTCATTTGATAGCATACGATCGAGTCTATACTGAATCGGCTGAAGCGCGCGATGGTGTTCGAGTGTAATTTTTTTGACCAACGGCACCAGCGCCCGAGATTCAGTTAAATTAAAGACTTTAGCACTACCAGCAATCTCTATGACCATGATATTCGCTTAAAGGACCTATACTAAATTAACGTCTTAACAGCAGCTGTTGAGGTCTTAACCCTAACAGATAAAGAACAACAAAATACGCTAAGGCACCTAAAAGTACCATAGCTCCTAGACGCGAAACACGCTCGAATAGGTTCAACGCAAACCAGACATTCTCATCGACATTGAGATAAATAAGAACAGACACCATAGCGCCCACTGCGACGCTGACTTTCATAAGAAACATCACCCATCCTGATTCAGGACGATAAACTTTTTTAAACAGTAGAATCACAAATAACAAAACCGCATTGGCCCAAGCAGCAATAGAAACGGACAGCGCTAAGCCAACATGTTGAAAATATTTCACAAGAACAACACTCAAAACAACGTTTATGGCAACCGAAATAACGGCCACCTTCATCGGTGTTTTTGTATCTTGACGCGCGAAAAAACCAGGTGCCAACACCTTCACAAAAATAAAGCCACAGACTCCCATGGCAAATGCTTGCAATGCCATACCAGACATGAGTACATCGTTAATTGTGAAAGCATTGTACTGAAAGATGGTTGTAAGCAACGGCACAGCTAAAACATAAAGAGCAAAAGTAGCTGGCAGAGAAATAACAATTACCCACCTCAAAGCCCAATCCAGCATTTTTGAAAAGTGTTCAGGGCTTCCACTAGCATGCTCCTTTGATAAACTGGGCAAAACCACGGTTGCTAATGCAATCCCAAAAACCCCCACTGGAAACTCCATCAAGCGATCAGAGTAATATAACCAAGACACACTGCCGGTAACCAAGAATGATGCCAAAACAGTATTCACAAACATATTTACTTGGGCAACGGAGACACTGAAAACAGCGGGAAGCATTAGTTTGAAGACTCTCCTTGTGTGCTTATTTTTGCTATCTATTTTGAACGTGGGCAAATATCCCTCTTTGCGCAGACTGGGTACTTGAAACAAAAGCTGAATACCACCTGCCAGCATCACGCCGATGGCAAGCGCCTTAGCGGCGTTGTTCATCAACGGGACTATAAACCACATGGCCAGAATCATACAGAGATTAAGCAATACTGGCGTGACAGCGGGAACAGCAAACCTATTACGGGTGTTAAGTATGCCAGCTGACATCGCGACTAATGAAACACAAAACAAGTAAGGAAACATCACTCGTAATGCATCCACGGTCGCATTAAACTGCTCCGGCTTTTCTACATAACCATATGCGTACAAAGATACTAAAAACGGCGCAAATATGACTCCTAATATTGACAACCCCAATGTAATCAGGGCGAGCACACCAGCAGTCGCGTTTACGAAACGCTTGGCTTCTTGCGTATTGGTTTCAGTTAACTCACTGAATACTGGTATAAACGCTTGAGAAAATGCTCCCTCACCGAAAATACGACGTAAGAAGTTGGGAATACGAAAAGCCACAAAGAACGCATCTGCAACCCCGCCTGAACCTAAAATATTCGCCATCACCACGTCACGTATGAGACCGCTCACTCTTGAAACCAGAGTCATTACGCTGACCACAGCTGTGGATTTTAATAGCCCTTTTGACATTCGATAATTTTAGATTAAGTTCGATTTATATTCCGCTTAAGTATGTCGATGGTACACAGTTATCGACGTAAAAATCTAGCCCTCATCAAAATCCCGATAAGCTTCTCGCTTAAGCAAAAATAAAAGCGATCTGCATGCCAACGTCTTTAAATTTTGAGGTTTGGGAGATAGATCGCGTGAAAAACTCTAAAACAAACCTGTGTTTAGTCAGTTTTTATAAAAACGAGCAGATTAAATCCGTTAAATGCTTGACAATTTAAGGGTAGATCGGCATATTTCGCGTTCGATTTTACGAGGTATAGAAAAGTGGCAAATTCTCCACAAGCGCGTAAACGCGCAAAGCAAAATACAGTTCGTCGTTTGCGTAACCATTCGCAACGCTCGGCCGTTCGCACTGCGATCAAAAAGTTGGAAGCAGCGATTGTTGCTGGTGACGAAGCGAAAGCTAAAGAAGCCTATCAAGCGTCTGCCTCTATCATTGACAAAGCAACTTCAAAAGGGCTGCATCACAAAAATCGTGCAGCGCGCTTGAAGAGCCGATTAAACAAAAGAGTAAAAGAAATGGCAGCTTGATAGTTTCCGATTCTTTTATTGAAAATACTGAAAAAGGGCCTACCTAAGGCCTTTTTTTATTGCCAATTGAATAAGTTGATAAACAATTCTAATGCAAGTTAAGCTATGTCCCTGCAACACGAAGGAAAATCAACTGCATGTCAAATCACTCTGAATATTACTATTCGTCCGCGCATGATACTCATGATGCTAGCTACTTAGTAGAACCAGTTTTGGAGCTACTAGGACACTCCAGCTCCTCTACAGATAAATT
Organism: Gammaproteobacteria bacterium; assembly: GCA_022447525.1. GTDB lineage: Bacteria > Pseudomonadota > Gammaproteobacteria > Arenicellales > Arenicellaceae > Arenicella. The sequence continues at coordinate 43,808 of JAKVBA010000034.1, read as the reverse complement.
ATTCGAACTAGGTTGCGGAAACGGAAGCATTACCAATCGGATCGCCATGCTCGGATATGATGTTACTGCCGTAGACACTTCAAAGTCAGGTATCGCAATAGCAAAGAAGGCGTATGCGAAGATAAATTTTCAAGTAGGTTCTGCTTATGACGATTTGGCCAGCATTTATGGCACCTTTGACCGAGTCGTTAGTCTAGAGGTTATAGAGCACGTGTTCTCGCCCAAAACTTATGCAAAAACCTTATACGACCTTGTTAATACCGGAGGTACTGCGATTATATCTACCCCCTATCATGGTTATTTAAAAAACATAGCCGTTGCGCTGTCGGGAAAGTTCGACGCCCATGTAGATCCTTTATGGGAAGGCGGACATATCAAGTTTTGGAGCAAAAACACCCTGACGAGACTTTTATCTGATGCGGGCTTTAACGAGATAGAGTACAAACTTGTTGGGCGAATACCAGCACTGGCAAAATCGATGATCGCAATTGCTAAAAAATAACTAAACTAAAACAAGATTATTGCGATGGATAATCTCTGAATCACGACCGTAGCCCAATACGTCGACTATCTCTGAACTACTTTTCCCAGCAATAGTTCGTGCCTCGTCAGACGAAAAGTTACTAAGCCCTCGGGCTACTTCTACGCCATTTCTGGAAACACAGACCACGCACTCTCCCCTGGTGAAATCTCCTTTAACTTCTTCGACCCCCACTGGCAGAAGACTTTTTCCTGCAGCTTGCAGAACGTCAACAGCACCATCGTCTATTACCAGCTTACCAGCCACTCTCATTTGTCCAGCCATCCATTGCCTTTTAGAGTTCAGCCTTTCATTCGCCAGCAACAGTGTTCCCAAAGCTTCACCCGCGTATAAACGAGAGAGAATGTTACTTTCGCGTCCTGACGCAATAACAGTCTGCGCACCAGACTTACTTGCAATTTGAGCGGCAGTCAACTTGGTGACCATACCCCCCCTCCCAACTGCTGTGCCCCCGGATGCCATACCAAGTAAGCTGGCATCCATTGCTCGTGCTTCTTCGATCAGCTCTGCCGCTGGATTAGTTCTGGGATCAGAAGAGTACAAGCCGCTTTGATCGGTCAAAATCACCAATAAATCAGCCTCGATCAAATTCGCAACTAGTGCCGCCAGGCTGTCGTTGTCGCCGAAGCAAATTTCTTCAGTAGCAACCGTATCATTTTCATTGATAATCGCGAGTTGATCAAAATCAAGCAGCGCTAAAATCGTGCTTCTGGCATTAAGATAACGCTCACGATTTGCGATATCGGCATGAGTAAGAAGAATTTGTGCAATCCCGACTCCATAGGGCTCAAAAGCATGCTCATAGCTTCTAATCAGACTGGCTTGACCAACTGCTGCCGCCGCTTGCAGTTGATTGATCTGAGTTGGCCGTTTTTGCAGCCCGAGCTGACTCAAACCGGCGGCAACAGAGCCAGAGGAAACCAAGACAATCTCAACTCCGTTATCACGTAGGTAGGCTATCTGCTTAGCTAATCTTTGGACAAAGTTTATATTTAAACCTTTGCCATCATCGGTGAGCAATGCACTACCGACTTTTAGTACCCAACGTTTACAGTTTTTCAACTCTGATCGAGTCACCACTAACCTCTTTCTTTTTACCTATTACTATTCTGGGTACCACTCATCAGACGTATCAATGCTGTCGTTTGGAATTGAAACGAACACCTCCTTTTCGTCGGCTTTGTTCATCTCGTTTAAATGGAGCATAATTGCATTACATAACTCCTGTGTTCCTTGCCGAGAGATAGCACTGATTTCGAAAACAGGACCTTGCCAATCAAGCTCATCTAACAAGGAGGACATAATCTCTTCTCGATCTTGATCTAGTACTGCGTCAATTTTATTAACGACTAACCAACGATCCAATTTATCCAACTCAGCTCCACTGGCTTGAGAGTACTGATCAAGCTCGGACACTATTGTTCTGACGGCATCGGCCAAATCGGCTTTCTCATCACCATAGGGAGCGATATCAACGATGTGAAGCAGAAGCTTTGTTCGCGATAAATGACGTAAGAACTGTATTCCCAGCCCTGCTCCCTCGGAGGCCCCTTCGATAAGACCGGGAATATCGGCAATGACAAAACTACTGCCAACTCCCAGGCTAACAACACCTAATTCTGGATAAAGGGTGGTGAAAGGGTAGTTTGCCACTTTTGGAGTAGCTTGAGAGACAGATCGTAAAAAAGTAGATTTACCGGCATTGGGCAAACCCAATAACCCCACGTCGGCCAGAACTTTTAACTCCAAACGCAGAGTTCGAGCATCACCAGGTTTGCCCTTAGTAATCTTTCTTGGAGCTTGATTAGTACTGGATTTGAAAGTTGTATTACCAAGCCCTCCCTCACCGCCTTGTGCAACCAACACTTTTTGGTCTGGCTCAGTTAGATCGGCAATCAGCTCTTCTGTATGCGCATCAAATACAATTGTTCCAACCGGCACCTTGACGATAAGATCTTCCCCACTTTGTCCGCTTTTGAGCTTGCCCCCACCTGTTTGCCCTCCCTTGGCCTGATAGTGTCGCACAAAACGAAAATCAGCCAATGTGTTAAGTCCATGCGTAGCAATTAGAAAGACGCTACCACCACGACCTCCATCACCCCCATCCGGACCACCTTTGGGTATGTATTTTTCGCGCCTAAAACTAAGCGCGCCATGTCCACCATTGCCCGCGTGAACTGTTATTTCGGCTTCATCTACAAATTTCATGCGACGAATTTTAACGTTTTTCGCCGCATATTGCGCCTTGTTTTACCTAGTCCAAGCCGCATATTTTCGTTTACTGTCTATTTTCACCTAACGTTGTGCACCAGCCATTAACAGCGCTTGCAACTCTTGTATGCTGACTGTTTTACCATTTAAGAAAGAAGTTTCACCTAAAACTAGACTGGTGCTGTAAGAACCATCCTTAGATACAAACATAGGATTTTGTGCAATAGCCTCTAGTGCTGCAGGATTACTCCCCAATGCCGTTTTATGCAGCGAAGTTTCAAGTTCAAGATTTATTTTTTTTAAGACCGATGCTGGATCGAACATAAACGCACTGAGTTGGGTAAATGTCATTTTCTCTAGCAATTTCAGATTAAAATCAAAACTATTAGGCTTACCATCAAGTTTTGCTTTTATTGCGACTTTGATATTCAAGTCCTTGCCTAACATTTTTTCAATGATCGGTAATAAAGCCATAATTTGATTAGGATCCATCTGCGGTTCCTCACCATACTCGACATTAGCCAAAAGATCCGTTTGTAAATTTCGAGCGAACTCTTGATATGCGATCAAGGCCTCGGTATTGATCCCAGTAAAGTCTACTGCCAGTGAGACATCCTCCATTGTCATATCGCTGCTCTGATCGTTCTTTAAACGTTTGATCGAAACTTGTATTACAGAATCCATTGTCTCTACGTTATCGCTTGTGTTCCCATTAAGTTCAAAACCACTCACTGAGAAGGTCTCGTCTGGTCCGGTAACAGCAAGCTGATCTGTCTCTAAGCTGTAGTTGCCGGCAAACAAACCAAGTTCTGTTTTCGATAGCTGAGCATCCAGTTTGATGTCACTTATGTTAAAAGCACTGGTTTCATCAATAATGTTAGATGCGCCTATCGTTGCGCTCACGTCATATTTATCTAGCCCTCCGGATGACATAAGATTAAATTCACTGGCTCCAACTTTTATCGAACCACCGCCATCAATCTCGGTATCAATGGCATCAACTGAAATAGTTTGCTTGATACCGCCGAAAGCAGCGATACTGCCGGTGATAGTGATAGGATCTTCGCCATTGAATGTCTCAGCAACGAACTGCCGATAGGCGTCAATACTCATCAAATCACAGGAATAGCTGATACCAATCAATCCATGATCATAATCGCAAGAATATTTTATTGCCTCTTTGTAGCCAGTCATTGCTGCCAATGATGGCGGTAGGTTGTAAGAATAGGTTACCTTCGAACTCAGCAAGCCACGATCGTATACATCGATATTAGTAACGCCGTAATCTTGTGACTGCTGATTTAGTCGCTCTACCAAGTTTCTTGTTTCTTTTTCGGCTAAAAAACCTGTAAGGTATGAGGCACCAAGCCAGAGTAGCACTCCAGCAGCGCCGATAATTGCGATTGTTTTCTTCATGTTAGTTTTAGGCGAAAAGCCTCATGGTTGGATTGACGGTATTAAAGATAATTTAATTATTTGCTTGCAAAGCGGGCGACATCGGCTCGTTCAGCAAGATTGAATCAGAGCCTAACCTGCATTTGCACGTGCAAGGTACTCATCAGCCAGCACTTGCATTTTGGAGTCATCATATGGGCGTAATCCACTCAAAATAAGGGTTTTCTTGCCTGACCCAATCTGTTTGTCGTCTTGACTAAATACAAAATTGAAAACGGCTTCCCCTCGTTTTTCATCAATGCTAAGCGTGGTCTTCCCAAGTTCGATAATTAACTCTCTAAAATCGAGAGTTTGCAAATCGAAGGACATACTCTGATAGATCACCAGAGGCCTGGCGGGGTTGATCATAACACCATGTTCGCGCATTAAAGGCATCAATATGTGTGGAAAATTTCGACCTGAGAATGCCACGTATTGGCGAACTACGTTCTCAATCTTGTGATCGTCATCCATCCGTGCGCCAGTGGCATTGATTGAAAGTACTCGCTTCCCTAACTCACCCTCGATAGAAGAATAACTAACTTCACCTTTTCCACTTTCGATATCCGCCGGATATTTTAATAATGAGCCTCCTTTGACCATATCTAGAAACTCAAACTTCATAGACTGAAATAGGCCGTATTTTCCTAAGGCAATGGCAAACAGAAGGTCGCCCGGAACACAAAACCGCTTAGAGTCTGGGTAGTGGATAGGGTTAAAATCGCTAGCAATGCGTTGAGCAAATTGGGCACCCTGCTCTGCTTCAATTTTTATAATATCTTGATTTTCGTCATAGTATGACTTTAAAAATTTCATAGTTCCTGTGCTTTTTTTTAATTGGGGGGGCTCACTTACAATTTTTAGGTTTAGGAAGGCCGCCAAACTTACTGGCGGCTTTTGTTGCTCCCTCTGGAAACAACGTCAACAGATATCGGCTGTTGGCATTCTCGTCACCAAACGCCTTCTTAAACACCCGAATCACCATCCGCATTGGAGGAGGAATGTTATAGTCTTCATAATATTCCCTGAAGTAATGAATAATTTCCCAATGTTCCTCGGTCAGTGTAACTCCATCCAGAGCCGCCATATATCTACCTAAAGCTTCAGTCCACTGTAATCGGTGTTTCAAAAATCCTTGAATATCGGTTTCGTAACGGTGTCCTTCAAACTCAATAAAATGATCACTCATAATCTTGTACCGTTACCAAGCTATCTGTTTGGAATGCTTAGTGACCAAAACAACAAAGGCAGCGTAATCGATACATTTCACTAGGTCATATTTATTCTCGATACCCCTGATTTGACAATCTTCCTCTAGGGCAAAAACCTGCACACCTCGCAACTGCGCTTTTGCTGTAAAAGAGGCCAGCGCAACGGGACTATGCAAAGCTAATACCGCATCTTGTATCAACAAAATTGAGTCGCCCTGAGCTGCATAGCCAATTTGCTCATACAAAGATTGTAAATCAAACCAAGATTTAGTCACTGTAAACAAAGTGCTCAAAATGTAAAAACCCTATCCTGATCAGCCAAAAGCTCACAGACTTGCGAGGAAGAAATTACCGCAACTGGTATCATCAAATCCTCTGTTGCTATACCACGTGCCGACATTGATAAATCACAGGCGTAGACTTTGGAAATTTCGAAATCTTCTAGGGCATTAAATGTCTTATAAAATGGCCTCATCAGCGAAGCATCAGTATCTTGATTTTGTTTTATTTGAAATAATCCATTATTGATGAAAAGCAGGCTGATATCTTGCTCAAAATTCGTCCCCACCAAGACAGCCTCCAATGTTTCCGAACCCGACGAACTAGAGTAAGGACCCGAATCGAAAACGTAAAGCAATTTTTTCTTATTATCGATCATCTATCAATATCTATCTGAAGGTAACCGTTCTATCTGAGCTTAGGCTGGCGTCTAACATCAGACCTAGACCAGCGATTTCGAATTTGCTGTTCAAGTTGTGAGATGATTTGCCAAATTCACTTTGTTGTTCAGCGCCTATTACACCCCTTCTTTCCGCTGCCGAAATACACACCAACAATCTAACACCATGGGAATCAGCTAAACTGGCCCATTCCTCCACAGGATTAAATTCATCAGATAACGGCACGTTTAGCTCGTTCGCTTGTGAGACGCCATCTTGATAAAAAAACACCTGAGTTATTTCGTGTCCGGCACTGAGCGCTGCCTGGGTAAAACGAAAAGCGCTGTAGCCTGACTGACTGCTGTAGCCGGAGCCATTTATAATAATGTTAAGCTTCATTAACTAAATAACCGGTCTTCTTCTGCACTAAGATCTTTTGTCGGCATCTGTAGATAGAAGCCCTGCTCTTTTATATCGTTGATTACCTGTTTGGCATCGGCTTGGGATAATTTTCTGTCTTCTGTAAGTTCGAAATCTAGCACGAATTGTAAGTCGCCCAACAGCGTTAAAATCGCCTTTGGAATTAACGCTTGTGGTCGATCAAGGTTTAACTCTTCGGCCAAATAAACATAATAGTCTGCCTTCTTCTCACCCTTGTATACGAAACAGTGCATAGCAAATATTAATTGAACTTTAGGTTACGGTTATTAACGGCCTTTGAGAATGACGAACACATCAACTCTTGGTTCGCTCTGACCCTGTTGATAATGCACCAAATCATGCGGTAAGTGTTTAAGCATTGCTTCAAAATCACTCTTAGCACTTGGATCACTGGCCTTAACCTCTAAATACTCGCCCACATCCATGGTTTTGAGCGCTTTTTTCGCTCGCAATAGAGGAACTGGGCAACGAGTGCCGATGGCATCCACCCAGGCTGCGATAGGAAATAGTTCTGACATGCTTTTAATCTTGTATTGAGCCTGCTTGGTGTAATATGACGTGCATGGTTGTTATGGTAAGGGTTTCTCGCAGTAAGAACATCTTACATCAATAATTTCGCATCCCAAAACATCATAATTTTAACAAACTTTTATCGAGTGGTAACGTGCTAGGTCAAAGCTTCACTATAATTGATAAAGTCTCACTTTCTGCAAAGCTTGTTAGAGCAAGTATTGCAACCACTATGTGCCTAGCGATCACAGCTTCTGTGTCTGCACAAAGCGACCATTACGATCAGTTACCTGACTTAGGTTCTCAGGCAGAATCCATGCTCTCTAACGAGAAGGCTAAAGTCTTGGGCCGCTCATTTATTAGGCAATCTCGATATAGGATGCCTTATATATACGATCCAGAATTACTAGATTATCTTGATAATATCGGCAATCGGCTGTTACAAGTAAGTAAAGACGCGAATAAAAAGTATCATTTTTACTTGGTAGACAATGAGGATATAAATGCATTCGCGGTGCCAGGAGGTCACATTGCTTTGCATAAAGCCATTCTCACCAAATCAGAAACAGAGAGCGAACTCGCTTCTGTGGTTGCGCATGAAATAGCCCACATAACACAAGCTCATATATCGCGACGCCTCGAGAACTCAAAGTACGATAGTTGGCTAGCCCTTGGTGCTCTTTTGGCCGCAGTGGCGTCAGGCAGTTCAGACGCTGCTCAAGCCGCTATCGGAGTTTCGCAGGCAAGCATAATGGATAGGCAGCTCAGCTTTTCAAGAGACTTTGAAGCTGAAGCTGATGCATTGGGCATTCGGTTACTGAGCAGAGCGGGTTATGATCCGGCAGGCATGCCCACCTTCTTCAAGCGACTTTTAAGTCAAAATCGAGTGGCAGAGTCTAAATCTTTAGAATTTTTGAGGACCCACCCTCTGACACTGAGTCGCGTGACTGAGTCGGCAACTCGAGTAAATTCTTACCCTACTCCACCGCCGCAAGACAATGACCGATTCCTGCTAATGCAAGCTAAAATCAACGCAGCTTACTCCAGTAATCCCGCACGAACTAGAGATCATTACAAAAACAAGATCGATTTAGGTGACGATAGCTTGCCAACTCAGTTTGGTTACGCAGTATCTCTATCGAAAAATGGTGAATTTGCGAAAGCAAGTAAAATCTTCGCCAAACTATCACAAAGGTATCCAAACAACTTAACCGTACAGATAATGGAAGCCGACAATGAACTGGAGTCTAATAATATTGAGCTGGGACTAACATTGCTCGAGCAAAGTTATAACCGAGCAAAGGATGCTGGAAACAATATAGTCGACCTTTACTATGCGAATGCGCTAGTTCTTACCAACAAATCAGATCAAGCAATACCAATCATTCGCGAGGCACTGAAAACGAACGCAGACGAGCCTTATTTGCACTTTTTACTCTCACGAGCTTACGCGGATATGGGTGACAAGAAAAATTCATATATACAAAGAGCAGAGTATCACTATAAACGCGGCAATTATGAATTCGCCATCGAGCAATACAAACGAGCGTTCATGATGGTGAAAACAGAGTATGAGAGAGAAAGTATTGCCGCCAGCATCGAGTCAATTGAATACGAGATAGCGGCGGTTAAAAAGCTACTTTGATTTACTTAAAAATGAATTCAATTAATGTATTCAAACCGATTTAATGTTTATTAAAAAAACGAGCTATGCAATCTGAGGTCGCTCGAGGTTTTTCGAGATGCAACATGTGTCCCGAACCTTTTATGGTAAAAAGATCCTCATCCTTTATGCGCAGCGACGCTCTGCCTAAATCCAATCGTCCTGAGTCAAGCAGGCTATCGTATTTCCAAGATTTATCCGCGAGCACTAACCCTACTCGCGCCCTTACCTCTTTCCAAATTTCCAATACTTCGTCAAAGTTGTAGCGCACGGGATTAACAAAGCGATGTCGATGATCATGCTTCAATTCGTATTGATCTCCGCCATCTATCTGTCGTGCCCAAATTTGCATCAAATCATCCACAACCGCCGACGGTAAATTAGGATTTACTTTTAAAATCGATCTGCGCAGTGCCGATTCGCTTGGATAAACTTTACTTTCCGTATCAGGCACGATTTGATCTAACCACGTTCGATATTTAGTCACAGCGTCCTTTGGTTTCGTTGTTTCAAGGCCCAAGGCATCAAGAATGAGCAGTGATCTAACACGATCAGGTCTGATGCCAGCGTACAAGGCACCTATATTCCCACCCATGCTGTGACCAACTAAATCCACACTCTCCGAGCAAGCATATAGATTTAATAAAGCTTCAAAGTCAGCAAGATAATCAGGAAACCAATAGCCTTGCGCATGTTCTGTTTCACCAAAACCACGTAGGTCGGGAGCAACCACGTGATAATTTTTTTGCAGAAATTCGGCAACGTATTTAAAACTAGCACCGCTGTCCATCCAGCCATGCAGGTAAAATAGTGTTGGATTTCCTGAGTTCCCCCATTCGTAAACCCTAGTCTTTAAACCGCGAATAAGCTTAGTTACTTTTTTCATACGAAAAGTGTAACAACAACTAGGAAACAAGACATAAAAAAGGCCCTACGAAGTTCGCAGAGCCTTTTGTGATGTATCAATCTTCTAACGATACTTACTAACGGGAGTTAGAAAGTAAGTTGGAAACGTATACGGAACTCGCTACCGTCGTCATCTGAAGTATTGCTCTCACCGTCAGTGTAATTAACACCCAACTTTACGTTCTTATGAGCGTACCAGTTCAAGCCCAAAGTAAACGCAGAAGCATCATCACGACCCAACTCAATGTCGCTGTGGTTTCCGTCGCCATCTTCATAACGAGCAACAACTTCCCAAGCGCCGCCTTTGCCCTCTGGCGTGACACGTTTGAATTTGCCACCTTTGTAAGGACGTGATTCACCAGTCAATATATATCCAGCTTGTAGGTAGTAGCCGCTTAAATCGTCGTTTGAACCTTCCTCACCATCTACGTATTCAGCTTGAACGTGGAAAGGGCCAGAAGCGAAAGCACCCTCAACACCGAGAGCTGAATCTTCATTGATGTCTTTGTATGCTACACCAAGATGTACCAAGCTGTTATCGCCTTTAAAAGCGGTGGTGTAACGAGCTGCAAAGCCTACGTCTGCGTCTTTCTCATCATCAGTGAATACGCCAATTGCGTAAGTTGAATTACCACCTGCTTTACCGTGCAACTGAATACCCTCAGCACGACCGACTGCATATCGTTCAGTGATTGCTGAACGCTCAAGGATGGATATGTCTTTAGAAGATGTTAATTCTTCTAAACCGAAAGGCATTTTTTGGTTACCAATCGTAATGTTAGCGCCTTTACCAAAACCAGTGTAACGAATATAAAGATCTTCGAAACCACCGCCATCAACATTGAACTGTGACTTAAACGCCCAATTTTTGGCAATATTACCTTTCGCATATAAACGACCTCTGCGAAGGTCGAAATCATTTTCATCGGTCTCGCCATTTAATTCTGACTTATTGAAGTCATACATTACTCGTCCACCAAATTGGAACTTGTAATCGCCGCTGGTTACTTTCAAGCCGCCTTTAGTAGAAACTTTTACCTCTGCATTGGCAGCAGGAGCGATGGAAACTGCAGAAGCAGCAATCAATGCTGCGATCAATTTAATTTTCATTTATCTCAAACCTCGTTTTATGAAGTCAATCCGAATGAATCGACCCTTGTTAACCCTTGATTTTCGGGGCTCGCGTATTCTGACCAGGTTTGATTACAGGTTTATGACAAATATAATTCCTTTTATGAGACCAGCTCGCGGCTTTGATACAAAGTACTCGCTTGAATGATGCTCCGCATACAATACATTAGACAACACGGAAAAGAGGCCAAAAAGCCTCTCTCCATTGCGATCAGCATTCTAAATTCAGTTTCCCTGAAGCTCTTTTAGTCGCTTCTTGCGCCATTCGTCAAACGAAATTGTTTCATCAGGATTTCGTTCTTCAACTACTTGCCGATCTTCTTGCGTTCCAATCGTTTGGGGTGGCCGTGTAATATCTGGGCCCTGTTTGGCAACGACTTCTGTCTCAGCTGCTTTTTTATTGCCACCACATCCAATGAGTGCAGTTACCAAAAACAACAACAGTAGGATTGTGTCGATTTTTTTTCGAATTTGAATTTGGCTTGAATCAACTAGCAATGTTGTATTTATCGATTCGCCAGTCATTAGTTTTTTGAGCTTATTCATATTCTTAAATGATGGTGCGTAGTGAGCTGCAATGTTAAGGTTCAAATGTATCAAAATCAACCAAGAACATTGCTAATTAAAACCTAATTTAGGAACCTTTTTGCAAATCCTAGCGTAAGCGCATTGGGCTTATACTTTCCTCCATCATTATTATTAAAAAATCTTTTTTAATACAAATTGAATATACCTAGCATGAGCACAACAAAGAGAAAAAGCGCCCCTCACCTTTATATAGGACCTATACTTGCATCAATGCTCTACGGTTCTCTCTTGCACTTGGGCCTCGAATACGAAGCGAGCATCACCGCCGCAATCACTTTGTTAACCGCATGGTACTGGGCTACTGAGGCCCTACCAATTCCGGCCACCTCTCTAATACCGTTTACGCTGTTTCCAGTATTTGGAGTCATCGACCACAAAACAGCGGCCTCTGGAATGGGGTCGCATATCATCTTGTTAATGCTCGGCGGCTTTTTGATGGCCAAGGCCCTTGAGCAAACTGGTGCACATAGGCGTTTTGCCATCAGTATTTTGCGATTTGTGGGGCATCATGGATTAAAACGACTGGTTTTAGCTTTTATGCTCGCTGGTGCGTTTTTATCAATGTGGATTAGTAACACAGCCACCTGCCTGATGCTGATGCCAATAGTATTGGCTTGCATCCATCAAATTCAAAATTTGAGACTTAACGCACCACTAGTTTTAGCCGTTGCCTATGCTTGTTCTATTGGGGGTATCGCAACATTGATTGGCACCCCGCCAAACGTCATTTTTGCTGGCGTTTATCAGGAAATTACAGGTGTAGATTTTGGTTTCCTAGACTGGATGAAGATTGGGATCCCGATAACTTTTATCTTATTACCCATTGCCTGGCTCTGGCTAAGCCGAAATTTAAGTGGCCCTTGTAATGTTGATTTGCCGAGTCAGACGGAGATCACTCGTGACGAGAAGACGGTCATTTGGATATTTGCATTTATCGTATTTCTCTGGGTATTTCGCACTCAGCCCTTCGGCGGCTGGGCTGGTCTAGCGGGTATCAGTGGAATCAGCGATGCGACAATATCCGTATTGGGAGCTCTTTTGATGTTTGCGGTGCGTTCAGAGAAAAGCGGCGGACTTTTAGATTGGGATACGGCGGTGAAGATACCATGGGGAATATTATTGATGTATGGTGCTGGCATCACCATCGCCAAAGCATTTTTTGAGAGCGGGCTAGCAGATGTGATCGGCCAGCTTTTCAGTGCCAGTATTGGCAACTTAAGTCCACTTTTGATCATTTTACTGATTTGTACTTCAGTCACTTTCTTCACAGAATTGAATTCAAATTTAGCCACTACTACGTTACTACTACCGATTTTAGCTGCTTCAGCCAGTACCACAGGCTTACCGATAGAGCTGTTAATGCTCCCAGCGACCATATCGGCTTCATGCGCTTTTATGCTTCCAGTTGCAACAGCACCCAATGCCATCGCTTATTCCACCGAACAGGTATCAGTAAAAACCATGATGCGAGAAGGCATAACACTTAATTTAATATTTGTATTAATAATCACCATAGTTTGTTTTTTACTTCTCTAAACGATGCTGATTCGAGTTGGAAAGAATTCACTCTAAACGGCGCATCTGACCAGTTCTAACGATCATTTCTGTGACTATTTGCAGATCCAGTAAGAAACTATTTAAATCCATATGTTCCAGCGGCGAACTGGTAAGGTTGTTTTTTTTGGGGTGAGTCAGACCAAATTGCAACACTTTAGCATGCATAGCGCCCTCACCGTTAAAGCTAGCAGGAATAGCTTGATTAGGCATATCGAGTGACTCCAAGGCTACAGCCATCAAGGCTTTTACCCATAAACTTTGCGCAAAATCAGCCGAGTTTTTGGGCAGCTCCACTGGGTAATTACCGTCGTATGAGGCGAAATACATCGGGCTCTCTGTTTGACTTACGTAGTAGTCAAACCCTTTTTCTACATCCACGATTAATTTGATATCGTTAAATAGTCTAATATTTTCCTCGACGATAACTCTCATGGCATACATAGCTGCCACAATCGCGTTTTTATTACTTTGAGTTCCTCGCCCATAAAACTTCGATCCAACCTTAGTCATCTTGTATGGGTCTACTCTCCGGCCATCGTTTAGCCTCCATTTTTGCTCGTCTGCTTCATGAACTCCTAGTCGAGTATAAATAGCTACCGAGGCGCCTTCCGGTTTGCGCCACGGAAAGCTCATTAGATAACCACCGTGTTTTAAAGATTGAAACTTGAGCCCGAATTTCTGGGACTTTTCCTTGAGAACTTTTCCGGCTTTGCTAAATTGAGCGCGACTACCTCTTCGTGATGATACCGTAGGAATCTCAACCAGATCTCCCAAACTTCTTATGGCTTCGCCGCCGTACTTAAGCTGGGAGTAAATACCCAAAATTCGAAAAATAATTTCACGCTGAGGCCCGCTTAGCTCTTGCTTCAAGGCAAATCGAGCGATTGCATTTTTTTGTTGCCCGGTGAGCATAATTCTGCTCGAATTGTAAATGGAAAGGCAAAAATCTCGAAAATCCTTGTGCGGCTTACCAGCAAGCTGGAGCACTAATAAATCCACTTGTTGTTTGCTCAGATTGCCACTGGATAACAAGGCTCGACCAGATCTTGTTTGGTTTGCCGATACCGTCGATATCGAAGTGACTATAATTCCTATCAATATTACTAGGATTGACTGTTTTTTGAGCCTGGCTATTCTGGCTTTAACTTGCTTTTTCATATCCCCATTTCCCCCAAAATGTGAATCATAGCGATCAACTTTGCCCTAAATGATCGCCTACATAAATATTAAGCGATGTATTCTAATATAGGCGTCCTTCTATAAGCTCGAGACACCCGATATCCTCTTTTATTCTACCGCAATCTAGTCATGGTTTAAAAAACATAGCCTAGTGACGATATAAACTAACCATCACAAACTAACAAAGTTTAAAGAAGAACGAATACCTTTTCTTTGGACGAGAGTTTTTGAGCACATCGTCGTTGTTACCGTTTTACGTGAAGGGGACGACCATTCACGTCTGACGGTGTAAAGTCTTCCCACGCTCTCGAGTCTTAGATGAGGGACCGTTATGGTTTTTCATAGGCCCCTATAATTTTGAACCCTAAGCTTGTATAAGACATGGTTGCACAAATTATGTTCAATTGCCAATTGAGGATGCATAAAACTTGCAGAATATTTCATCCCCAACCTTTTCATGAGATTTTGAGAAGGCACATTATTCCAAGTCGTGTAAGCAATAATCTCGTCGAGGCCTAGTTCTTGAAAACCAAACTTCAAGCAAGCATGAGCGGCTTCGCTGGCATAACCTTTACCCCAAAATTTTGGTCTTAATCGCCAAAGTATCTCAGTAGCTGGCGCAAAATGAAAGTCGGCATGGATGTCGTGTAAACCAACACAGCCCGCAAACTCATTTGTTTGTTTGCACTCTAATGCACAGACACCGAAACCCTTTTTTTTAATCAAGACGCTAAGTCGATCGATTAACTCGTCAGCCTCGGATGAGCTAAGTGTATTAGGAAAGTATTTCATCACTTCCATGTCTGCACTCATCTTACGAAAAGGCTTTTTATCTTCCTGCAACCAGGGCCGGATAATGAGACGTTTTGTATCGATTTTCATAACCATCGGATCAATATACAGCTGATTGCGAATCATACTTATACGCTGGGTTACTTTAATGCAGATTCGAGGTAATATTGTAGCGATAAAAGATACTCTTAATTGCCATTTTGGCCAACAGCTCTATTATGAAAATCGGCGTAGTGATGGATCCTATCTCCTCCATCAACATTCAGAAAGACAGCACCTTTGAAATGATTTGGCAAGCCCAATCGCTAGGTTGGCAAGTCGAGTACTTAGAGCTAAACGACCTTTCGATCGTAAACGGAATTGCCTACGGCGCCAGCAGATCGGTCACAGTTCGGCAAGACAGCAATAAGTGGTATGAACTAGGTGAAAACAAAAGGATTAAACTTGGCGAGCTTGACGCGATTTTAATGCGTAAAGACCCTCCTTTCGATATGGAGTTTGTTTATTCGACCTACATCCTGGACTTAGCAGAGCAACAAGGTGCTTTGGTGGTTAACTCACCCCAAGCGCTGAGAGATTGTAATGAAAAAGCATATTGCGCTTGGTTCCCTGAGGTGTGTCCCGAAACAATTATCAGTCGCAAAGCGGAAGACTTTAGACAGTTTTTAGCTAAGCACCAAGACATCATTCTGAAGCCGTTAGACGGGATGGGCGGAGCATCGATTTTTCGGGTACAGAGTGAGTCGGCTAATATCGGGGTAATCATAGAGACTCTCACCAAACATGAGAGCGTTTTCGCCATGGCACAACAGTACATGACCGAAATAAGCAAAGGTGATAAAAGAGTATTAATGGTAAATGGCGAGCCCGTTCCTTATGTATTAGCCAGAATTCCTGCGCAAGGCGAAACTCGTGGCAATTTAGCCGCAGGTGGCCGCGGGGTTGCCCAACCGTTAAGTGATAGCGACCGAGCGATTACGGATATTGTGGGCCCTGAATTGATAAAGAGAAATATCTTATTCGCGGGTCTAGATATTATTGGTGACAGACTAACTGAAATAAATGTTACTAGCCCAACCTGCATCAAAGAAATCAATGCAGCCTACGGTACTAATATCGCTTTAGATTTAATGCACGCGATTAAAAATAAGCTTCAACAAAGCTAAAAAATCGATAAGTTAAATAGCATCTTGATAAATCACTATGGCCACTATCGTTGAACAAAAACCCAATGACCTACTAAGCGTCACTGTTTTTTTCTCGATCTTGACACACGCTGTGCTGATCTTGGGTGTCAGCTTTAAAATGCCAGATATCGCGGCAAGATCAAATACCGATAACTTCTTAGAAGTTGTTCTGATAAACAACAGTAACAAGAGAGCCAACGACGACGCCGAGCTCGTTTCCAGTGACGACAATACCGGGGGCGGCTCTGATGATCGTGAGGGTAGTACTCCCCTGCCTTTCAAAACCGTAACCCCCTCAGCGATTGAGTCTATAGATAAAACTGCAAAACAGATAACCCAAACAAGGATAGCAACCGATCAGTTACTTACAGCTGAATCGAGTCAGATTCAGTTAAAAAGATTTGAACCAGAAATATCCAAACAACGTCGTCAGGGTACGGAGCAAGGTCGAGACCAAGTCACTCTTCAAGCACGCCGTGCAGAGATGAAACGCCTGTTAGCAAAAACAAGCAAAGAATGGGAAGACTATCAAAAGAGACCAAAAAAGACGTTTCTGGGTCCAAACACCAAAGGTGATGGGGCAGCAAAGTATCTTAGCGCTTGGAAGCAGCGAGTGGTTGAAGTCGGTAATGCGAACTATCCGAATCGAATAAGGGATAATAATTTACACGGCAGCCTAATAATGTCTATCGAAATTAATCGAAACGGCACCATCCACAGTATTAAAATTACTGAACCATCCAAGCACAAAATCCTCAACGATGCTGCCACTCAAATTGTGCGAGACGCATCGCCTTTCAGCTCATTTCCTGAGGAAGAATTCTTCAAAAAAACAGATATCTTGGTGATCACTCGCGCTTTCCATTTCCTTCCTGGTAACCGCTTTGACAATACCGCAAAGGCGCGCAGTTAGTAATATTTATGAGTGAACTTGTGATGGCGTTTGATGTGGGACTGAAAAGAACTGGCGTTGCATGCGGTCAGCAGTTCAATAAAAGCGCGAATCCGGCCGGGCAGGTAACCGTCGTAAGAGGCCGACACGATTGGGCTGCGGTAGACTATATTATTGAGGAATGGGAACCCGACCTTATAGTCGTGGGGGACCCTCAGACTAATGATCCACATTTGAATAAAGCTATAAACCGACTGAAGAGCCATATTCAGCAAAATCACAAGATAAAAATAATCGATGTTAACGAGCGCTTGAGTTCAAATAGTGCGAACCGTGAGATCGCCAATCGCGGTTTGAGTCAAACTCGAAAAACTGAACTACGAGATCAGATTGCTGCCTGTCTTATTTTGGAATCCTATTTCACAGAAAATTAGGAAAACAAGTTCCAACTTGCACTAACTAGAAAAGTTACACCTAGGATGACTCAGATCGCTAGCGGGACTCCTTACTAGGTAATAAGGAGATTCAAATTCAATGCGACAGTGCTATATGATATTCTTCCAGCAGTCATAATCCGCCAATGACAGGTTAATATGCTGCCTTTCGACTCTCTTATATCTGCTAATCAGCTCACACCAGAAATAATCTCACAGATTACTGCGGTCACAGATAAGATGGCTGATGATATTGACAGATATGGGCGGATCAATTTATTGGAGGACAAAGTTGTGGCGCTGCTCTTTTTTGAACCCAGTTCAAGAACAATGTTGAGCTTTCAGAGTGCAGCTCAAAGATTAAAAGCAGGAATGGTCTTTGCGCAGGGGGCAGCCAGCACATCGATCGAAAAAGGTGAGAGCTTAGAGGACACCATACGAATGGTTGAGGCCTACTCCGATATTATCGTCATGCGTCACCCGTGGCACGGGAGCGCAGAAACGGCTGCCAGAACTAGCACAGTCCCATTTATCAATGCTGGTGATGGTGGTAATGAACACCCCACGCAAAGCTTGATAGATGCCTATACAATCATGAGGCACAAGGGCCGCCTTGACGATCTGAATGTTGTTTTTGGCTTTGATTCTCTGCAATCGCGAAGCATCCACTCTCTTACCACGTTGCTGTCGCAATATCCGAACAACCGATTTACCTTTACAGGGCCAGAGGAACTGATGCCCACATCTAAAATGCTTGAGAGCATGAACGACATGGGTGTTGAGTGCTCTGTTGCCGACTCAGTAGACTTAAATGATGGCTATGATATCTTCTACGTGAACCGATTACAGCAAGAACGGTTTGCTGATCCTGTACTGTTCGAAAAAAATCGTAAAAAGTATCGACTTACCAGAAAACAAGTTGAAGGCAGCGATTGTTTGATTTTAGACCCTCTGCCAAGAATCGACGAAATCGATACTGATGTAGATGATTTGCCAAATGCTCTTTATTTCAAACAAGCAAGCTATGGAGTTCCTGTTCGCATGGCTTTATTAAGCTTATTACTCTCAAAGCACAACACTCCCTAATCTTTACCTGTATTAACAAACACTATCATGAAAGAACACATTCGCGGCAGCTTGAAAGAAGCCCAGTCGGCTTTGGAAAACTTACTCGCAAACGAAAGACAGCTAAACAATATAGAAACGGCGGCCACGCTTTTAGTAGAGGCGCTAGAAAACGGCAAAACTATTTTTTCTTGTGGGAACGGTGGTTCGATGTGTGATGCTATGCACTTCGCAGAGGAATTGACCGGACGGTACCGAAAAAATCGTAAAGGTCACGCTGCGGTATCCATAAGCGATCCCAGTCATATAAGCTGTGTTGCTAATGACTTTGGCTATGAATACATTTTCTCTCGTTATCTGGAGAGTCACGCTGATGAGGGTGACATTCTGTTGGGAATCAGCACAAGTGGGACGAGTAAAAACGTCGTTGAAGCGGCTAAAGCCGCAAAAGCACTCGGTGTAAAAGTCATCATTTTAAGTGGTCGAGAGGCGCACGAGCTTGAAGAGCTCGCTGGTATTTATATATGCACCAAAGGTGGAGACTTTGCTGATCGTGTGCAAGAGCTTCACATCAAAATATTACATATATTCATTGAACTGATCGAACGCAGTTTTCATCCAGAGAACTATTAGGCTTTTCCATGTTTGAAAAGCCATAAGGGTTTTCTAGCTGACCGTAGTCAGATCGGGCAAGCTCACGCTATTGTTGGAGCCATGACTGCGGCCGTACCCTACCGCTCTGACGTCTGCTTTTTAGTCGCAGTAAAAAATGGCCACAACAATTGCTCGGAAGTTGTGGTTTCTGGAAGGTTCTCTACGCCCATCTCTTCTGGATAAAGACGAGTGATTTTCGCAGTCCCAAATAGTACATCCCAGAAGAACAACATGTTTCCATAGTTTCCCTTGTAATGCGTAATGCCATCCTCAGCGTGTTTACCATGGTGTGCACTGTGGGTAGCAGGAGTTGAAATAACTCGCTCCACCAACCACATTATCGGGCTCAACCACGAGATCTTGTAAAGAGGCTTGTCCCATCTTACATCGCTGTGTGCACCATAAATTATCATCATCTTAAGAGTTAAATAGACAGCGTAAACCCACCCACCACCGAGATAGATCAAGACCCCCGAAAACCATAGCCCTGGCATAAAAAGGTAGTAAAAAAAGTTGTTTCGGTATACGACACGAATCGACAAATAATTCGCATTGTGATGTGGCCTATGCAGCTTATAAAGCCACGGCACCGTATGCGAAAGTCGATGCCACCAATACTGGGTCATATCGTCAAATAGTATAAACAGCATGAATACGCCAGCAAAGGGCCAGTTTTCTAACGAGCCCTTGTGATTTGAAAGTAAAAGTTCACCAAGGTGATAAGCGCTGTAAAGTACTAATGGCTGCGTGATAAGAAGCAAAGCTAATCCACTTAAAAGCTCTACGGTTCCATCACCTTGCTTTTCGCCATCTTTGCGAAAGAAACCTGTTGAGAAAAACTCAAGCGCCACAAATATAAAAAATATGAGGGTAATAGCCACTGCTTCAGGTCGCATCGTATATTCTCTCCCGCTTACCGCACAATAAATATCAAAATAAAAAGTTGTTGAAAAATAAAACAGACACTGGCTGATTCAAGCTTAGTCTAGTGGAACACCGAGAGTTAATTGCTAATTGTTTAGCATTTCGTGTAGATTGGGGCTATGACAGTAGAAAAAACAATGACGCTCAACCTAAAATCACCTGCGATGATGGATTGGCTAAATCAGCAACACAAACATCTATTGGTAAGCAAAGCAAATCTAGTCAAGTTTTCGGATGGTCAACTGATTCACACTCGTGGCAATACTCATGCGGGTGTGGCGATTATTAAGTCTGGACACGTAAAAATAGGTGTGAACGGTGTAGACGGCACCTTCATCAGTGCAGGAATACTCGGTGCTGGAGAAACTTTTGGAGAATTTACGGTTTTTACGGCACTTCCTAGAACCCATGATATTTCCAGCGTCGGACACTCCGAGATATATCGACTTGACCGGTCAATCTTTCTTAGCTTGTGTGGTCAACACCCGGAAATATTGACGGCATTACTTTCGGCCACCTTAATTCGCTCGCATATTTTGCTGGAATTGCTGGATGCGATGCGAAGGCTTCCTTTAGATCAGCAGTTGGCGCGGCTATTATTGTCACTCTCAGCCTCAACTGCCCAAGCCAGCCCAGTCATCAAGCTAAAACAAACCGATTTAGCTTCCTCGTTAGGCACCTCGAGAGTTTCCCTAGGCAAAGCAGCAAAAAAGCTAGAATCAAAAGATTTAATTAAGCTCGGCTACGGGGAAATCATCCTAACAAATAGACAAACACTGGCACATTGGTTACAAGAACGCTCAGAAACTCCACTTCACTTTTCTTAAGAACCAATTACCACTCAGCAATACTGCCATCGACATGCCGCCAAACAGGGTTTTTCCAATCGCATCCTTTTTCGGCCATCTCTTTTACAAAGTCTTCGTTAACATCGACCCCTAATCCTGGTTTTGGCAGGGGCTTAATGTATCCATCCACAATAGCAAAGTCTTCCTTGTTATTAACATAGTCTAAGACCTCCGCACCCTGGTTGTAGTGAATCCCCATAGATTGTTCCTGCAGCACGGCATTATAAGAGACAAAATCAACTGCTAAACAAGCTGCAAGAGCAATGGGCCCTAGAGGACAATGGGGAGCTAACGCAACGTCGTATGCTTCTGCCATAGATGCAATTTTCATGCATTCGGTAATACCGCCTGCATGAGATAAATCAGGTTGTACTATACCTAAACCGCCATCCTCGAATACTCGTTTGAATTCGAACCGACTGTACATCCTCTCGCCAGCTGCGAGCACAATCGAAGTCGATTCAGATAATGTCTTGTATTGCTCAGCCTGCTCAGCCAATACTGGTTCCTCGACAAATAGGGGTTTAAATGGCTCGAGTTCTCGTAACAAGACCTTAGCCATCGACACCGATACTCGCCCATGAAAATCCAAGCCAAAGTCAACGGACGAACCCAATTCTTCACGAATAGTTGAAACTCTATCGAGCACCTTGTCGACCGCACGATGACTATCAATGATGGCTAATCGACCACAGCCGTTCAATTTGAACGTGTCCCAACCCTTCTTTATAAGGGTGCGCATTTGCTCCGTTTCTTCGGCAGGATCATCGCCACCGACCCAAGAATAGGTTTTCATTTTATCCCTGAGTTTTCCACCCAATAGTTCGTATACAGGTTGGTTAAAAAGTTTACCTTTGATATCCCACAGGGCTTGATCAATACCAGCTATTGCTGACATCAAAATCGGCCCACCTCGATAGAAGCCACCTCGATACATAGTTTGCCAATGATCATTGATATCTCGGGGGTCTTTACCAATCAAATAACCCATCAACTCTTCCACAGCGGCAGCAACAGTATATGATCTTCCCTCAATTACAGGTTCTCCCCAACCAGTAATTCCCTCATCAGTCTCAACCGCTAGAAACAACCATCGAGGCTGCACCGAATAAAGTCGGAAACTTGTTATTTTCATTGGTAAATTTCCCTAATTTTGTAAATCGCTTTTTTATAGCGCTGATGGCCGATATCTCGCTTAACTTATGAAAGTAAAGTCCGAACTAGACAAAAGCCTGACTAATTTTTGCATATTTATATGATAAATATGATGGTACATAAGGAAGACAGCTAAGTCAAAGCTCTAGTAAACGAGCCAACCTGAGTCAAAGACGCGAGAATTGTATGCTTAGCAAGCGATTATCAAGAAAAATACAACGCAGCGAGCGCAGGACTTCGATTAACTCGCTGCCTTAATTCAAACTCTCTCAAACACCATCAAGTTCGAGGCAAAATCACCTTTATCTAGATGGTTATTGTAATCTCTGCCTTCCTGATGTTGCATAGCATCGACATAAGGAAGATCGATACCCAAATGCATCAAAGCATCCCCTCCAAACACTTCGCCGCTGGAGACTAAATGGTAGCCGACACTAACATCAAGACCAATCAAACGAGCACGTCGATAAGGTAAATTTGGTGCTGATAAAATGTGATAATAACCCACGTAGACTCGGCGCTTATCGCTTGAAATTAACTGCCAACAGACCTCATTATTGGTATATTTGAGGCGATGGAAACTCCCACCAACCATGTCTTGAGCAGTTTTTTTATATAGCTCTATCGCCGCCTCAATTTCTTCTCTTGAGGTTTCTAAGTCTTCTTCATTAAGAGAGAGCCCTCTCGCAGACGCAAAAAAGCCAACATCCTGCCTCATTTTGACTGAGGTAAATCGACCGTTTTGGTGATTTGGCACGGGTCCAATATAGCTGGCCAAAGTGCTGAGCGGAAATAGATGGCTAGCCCCATTTATGATTGCAAGTCTTCCGACGGGATCGCACATATCGCTTACCCAACCCTGCGACATATAACGCAACATTCCTAAATCAAATCGATTACCGCCGGAGGCACAGTTTTCGAATAGAACATTTGGATACTTTGTTGTCACACGATCTAGCAACTGATACAAGCCAAGCATATACCGATGAGGTACTTCAAGCTGACGATTGCTTGGTAATGCCAAGGAGCCAACTTCAGTCATTACCCGATTCATATCCCATTTCACATAATCGATCATGCCGCTTTTGAGGAAACTATCTAGTCGATCGAAGAGGTAGTCAATAACCTCTTGTCGAGTTAGGTCTAAGATATTCTGATAACGCCCCGTGGAAAATCTTCGATCGGGAACCTGGATGAGCCACTCTGGATGTTTTACAAACAGTTTACTCTTCCGGTTTACCATTTCTGGCTCAAACCAAAGACCAAACTTAAGCCCTTTTGCTTTGACTTGTTTAGCGGTTTCCTCGACACCTTCAGGAAATTTTTCAGCGTCTGAAAACCAATCTCCTAAAGAGGTGGTATCGTCGCTACGTCCGACAAACCAACCGTCATCTAACACCAGCATTTCAACGCCAAATTGCTTAGCCTTATCTGCCAGCTCTAAAATCTTGCCATGACTGACGTCAAAATAAGCAGCTTCCCAAGAATTCAAATAAGTTGGTCGTGCTACGTCGTTAAATTGTAAGGGACTCACTTGTTCTTTGACAAAACGATGCCAAACTTGACTCATGCCATCTAGTCCTTGATTACTAAAAACTTGCAAGCTCTCAGGTGTACTAAAACTTGCCCCTGGCTCAAGCACCCACTGAAAGTTAAATGGATTGATCCCAGCTAAAATGCGTACACTTTCAAACTCATTTTTCTCAGTAGATAGCGAAAAATTCCCGCTGTACATCAGGGTTGTCGCATAGACATCACCGTTTTGCTCACCTGCCCCCTTACTCATCAGTACCAAAAATGGATTGTGCGCATTGCTACTCGCACCTCTAGTTGACTCAATCGTAAATCGACCTTTTGGCACGACCATACGCTCGGACTCAAATTCGCGCGCCCAAGATCCATTAAAGTGCAACAACTCGTAATCACCCTGAGGTAAATCTAAGCATGAACTATGGGCATTCAGTATCGTTACCGCATGATCGCTATTATTACTAAAATGTGTTGATCTAGCGATCACATCATGATGTTCGTAAACCGTGTAATTCAATGTCAGTAAAATGTCCGTTACCGAATCTAAAAGTTGAATTTGCAATGTCTCACTATCTAGACCTCGAGCGGAAGGCAAGCTATTAAGCTCAGGTTTATTCTGTACAACTCGATGACTTTTAAATAAGAACGTACTGGTAGAATTACCTTCTCCATTTCGTATATGCACCGCTGGCTGACGTGAGTCTGACGTCCCATACCAAGGGTACTCTTGGGGAGTGTCGTCAAGATTGTAGTTTTCGATACTTTGAAACTCGAGTGTACACCCGCGAAACTCTCTTCGCGGGCCCGCTGAAAGGCCATGGCTCGCTGAGATTCTTTGACCGAAAAACAGATGCTCTAGGACGCCTTCCGCCGACACCTGAAAAATATAAGATATTCGGCTATTTGACAGGTTGAATTTAAGATCCTCGCTGACGTTGATCATGGACTGACTCTCAACACTCATTTGGCTATCCTCACTCACAAAAAACAAGAATAGGCGATTTCAACTGAACCATTAAAAATTCAGCAAACCGACCCGACCGAAATTTATAATATTTATGTTACAAAATCAGTGTGTAGTAAAGATTTGATTCGAGCAAGTGATTTTTAATGATGTTGAATTAATTTAAACTAATTGCTTGCTGACAATTTTCTTTTTTTGAGGTCGCTTCATGCAGCAATAAATCAATTCAGGCCCTATCAGTTTCCATTAAGCTCAATAAAACGCCCGAAAATACTAGCTCAATAAGAGCTGTATTTTCGGACCCTTTGCATTGAGATTATTTTTGTAGCGCAGTCATATCCAAACCGCTACCACCAAACGGCATAGAGAGCGCAGAGAACCAAAACCACGCCTACAGACGCAATATTGAAGTTAGTCGACGTTGAGAAATCTACATCATTAAGATCGACCGCATTTGCTTGCGGCTGACTCTTTTGCAAGGAAACGACCAATACAGGAATTAAAATACACAAGACAAAAACAAGCCCTACTCGATCGATGAATGGCAGCTCCGGCCACAACAATTTAAAACCTAGGGAGAAAACAGCCGAGCCGATTGCTGCCACCAAGGCTGCCAAGGGGGTCGCAGACTTCCAAAAGATGCCTAAAAAGAAAATTGCTACGATACCCGGCGTGAAGAAACCCGTAAATTCTTGAATGTACTGAAAAGCCTGCTCAAAATTCCCAAGTAAAGGCTTGGCGCAAATCATGGCAATAATAAGAGATACCAAGCTCACTATTCGACCTACTTTCACCTCTTGGCTTTGTGATAAACCCGAATTGATCGAACGGTAAACGTCCATGGTGAATATAGTGGCTACACTATTTGTCATCGAACTCAGTGATGAGACGATTGCCGCCACCAAAGCAGCAAATACTAGACCTTTAATTCCAACTGGCATTAATTGCATCATGGTTGGATATGCTTGATCTGGTCGAGCCAGATCGGGCGCTAAAATCACCGCTACAATTCCAGGAACAACCACGATCAGGGGCATCAATAATTTTAAGTAAGCGGCAAAAGCTATACCTGCTTGACCCTCTTTCAAACTCTTGGCTGCAAGCGTTCGCTGAATAATGTATTGATTAAAACCCCAGTAACTGAGATTCATAATCCACATCCCGCCAATCAAAACAGATAGGCCAGGCAAACTAATGTAATGCGGATGGCCTTTAGCGAGAATCATATCGAATTTTTCAGGAGCACGCTCTTGTAATAACTGAAATCCGGCGATGATCCCGCTATCCTCAGCAATAATATTAAGGGTGATACCAGTCAATATAAGACCACCAAATACTAAAACAACGACTTGCATAATGTCAGTTAAAGCAACGGCTTTAAGGCCACCGTAAAGCGAATAGACCACGGAAAACAATCCCAGTAAAATCATGCCATTTACCATATCTATTCCTGTAACAGTATTGATGGCCAGTGCACCCAGCCACAGTACCGAAGTGAGATTCACGAAAACATAAACCCCCAGCCAAAATATCGCCATTATTGTCCGCAAACGCCCATCGAAACGTTGCTCTAAAAACTGGGGCATAGTGTAGATTTCGCGCTTGATGAACACAGGTAAGAAATATTTGCCAACAATCAGCAACGTGATTGCTGCCATCCATTCATACGAGGCAATCGCCAAACCTATTGCATATCCAGACCCGGACATACCGATGATTTGCTCAGCTGAAATGTTTGCCGCTATTAATGACGCGCCAACAGCCCACCAAGGCAGGTTTCGACCAGCAAGAAAGTATTCTTGAGTGTCTTTTTGCACGCCACCCTTGTCTCGGGAAACCCACCAGGCTACCGCAATTAAAGTGAGGACATATATGGCAAAAACGACGATGTCAGTATTAGAAAGTTGCATAATTTTGCTCCCCCAGTCTACAGGTCAGCGCAGTCCCGGGAGGCAACCCCAGGAACTACTTTAATGTTAGATAGAGTCATATCGGCCTTTGTTTTGCTATGCAATGCAAAAACACTGTCTACTTTTGCAAGATCAAGACCCCTATCAACAAAACAGGACAAGGGAATATTCACCGATTGCCATTCATCAAGTTTTGTAGTGTCCAAAGCCCCTGACAATAACAAACTGCCTGAGCAGTTTTCACCACAACTCATATTGAATAAAACTTGATCATCAAGTTTCTGATGTAATTTAATGTCAAAAATTAAAGCCGCGTCGGCCTCTTGATACCGATCAAAGTCTTGAGGGAATCGTGTTGAAAAGCTCAGGGTGGCAGGCCTTAAACCCAGCCATTTAACCCTTCTTGCGTCTTCTTGAGAAACTCGATCAACTGACATGACAGTTAGATTATTATCCTTTGCCGATGCTTTTCGATTACCATCGACCGTAATTACCTCGGCTTCATCATCTTGTAAAACAAGAGTCCATGGAGAATTTACTCTTGAAACGAAAACCCACTGATCATCTAAGTTTTCACTGTCTGGAAAGCTAGTCTGTTCATTTAGAGTTGATGCTAGATTAACTGTGTCGGAGTAATCCAATCCATAGCCAAAAGCAAATAATGGCGCGTAGTCCCTATCACCAATATTAACGCTGGCTTGGTGCGAATGCATAGGCCAGCTAAAAGAAAGTCGACCATGGAAATCGTAATTCGGTTGCCCATCTTTGTTGGCAAAAATAACGTCGGCAATTCCTGCTCCCTCAGTCCCTGGTAGCCAAGCCGCCACGAACGAATCGGAAGCATTGATTTCCTTATTCATCCACAAGGGCCTGCCGCTGAGCAAAATACTTACCACCGGAATTCCAGCTTCTTTGAGTGCTTTTAGCGTTGCTAAATCAGTTTTTGTACCGTATTGATACTCTATGTTCATGATGTCGCCGTGCCATTCTGCGTATGGATCCTCGCCATAAACAACAACAGCCACATCAGGCTTTTCCGCTGGATTAGAGATAGAAGAAGTGATGTGAAAATTGGGTTGGTAATGGACACTACCGCCATTCTTGGCAACCACCTCTTTAATCCCATCTAGGATACTACTCGCGTTAGGAAAGTCGTCATTATTGGTTCCGGTGCCCTGCCAACTGATGGTCCAGCCGCCGCTTTGCTTGCCTATATTATGAGCTCCATCGCCAGTAACCAATATCTTTGAGGCAGGATTCAGCGGCAATAATTGATCATTATTTTTAAGTAGCACTAGAGACTTCCTAACCGCTTCTCTAGCAATAGCTCGATGCTCGTCATTACCAACTTTGTCAAGTTTACCGGCTAATACTCGTTTAGACACAGGACCTGCCTCAAATAAACCAGCAAGGATTTTGACTCGCAAGATTCTGGTAACAGCATCATCTAAACGTTCCAATGGAATGCGGCCCTCCTTGATATCCTTGAGAGTATTATGCCATAACGGCTCCCATTT
Source organism: Gammaproteobacteria bacterium (assembly GCA_022447525.1). Lineage (GTDB taxonomy): Bacteria > Pseudomonadota > Gammaproteobacteria > Arenicellales > Arenicellaceae > Arenicella. The sequence goes on along the minus strand of JAKVBA010000034.1, from coordinate 15,905 downwards.
ACTCGGCGCCATAAACATATCGATTCCAGCATTGATTGCGTCGGGACAATGCGCGGAACTGCAGCCAGGTAAATGGCTATGACCGTCCCAATCTCCGACGACGAATCCTTGAAAATTCATCCTACGCTTGAGAACATCAGTTAGTAAATACTTATGACCGTGCATACGATCTCCATTCCAACTGTTGAAAGAAGCCATAGTTGTCATAACATCACTGTCGAGGGCAGTGATATAACCGGCTGCATGTATGCGCTTTAATTCAGCCTCTGATAACAGAGTATCACCGCGATCAACACCATTAATAGTTCCGCCATCACCAAGATAGTGCTTTGCAGTGGCCACTATTTTTTCGGAGCGATCAATTCCAGTAGCTCGCACGTCGCCTTGGATTCCCTCAACCATTTTTGATGCAAACTTGGAAACTATCTCAGGATCTTCGGAATAAGATTCATACGTACGACCCCAACGTAGATCGCGAACCACCGCAACCGTCGGTCCAAACGTCCAATCTAACCCTGAAGCCGCCATTTCGGTCGCTGTTGCTGAGCCGATTTTGTACATTAGCTCTGGATCGTTAGCCGCGCCTAGACCAATGTTGTGTGGGAAAATCGTGGCTCCAAACAAGTTGTTGTGACCATGCACTGCATCAGAGCCCCAGATTAAAGGAATAGGCTGAAAGCCGTCAGATTCATCCATGGAAGCTTGATAAAAAGCCTCGGCCAAATCGACCCAGTCAGTCAACTTGGCTCGCTTGTCGTTATTTGGTGTGGTGCCCCCACCGTTTAATATAGACCCCAGATGATACTTACGGACATCATCAGGTGTGACATACTTCAATTCCGGCTGAATAATTTGACCAACCTTCTCCTCGATGGACATTGATGCCAGAATCTTACTCACCCTTTTTTCAACTTCAGGAACCAGCGGCGGGCTTGGCTCACGTTGCGGCCAGAGTTTTATGTTGTGATCAGGGGTTTCGGGTTTTGCTAAACCAGTATCGGTTGATTTCTTACTGTTACTAATCGTTTGCTCAGTAGCACAGGCAAATAACGAGCACATAAGAACAACGGCAGAAATAAGATTGAGTTTTCGATTTATCATAAAAATAGACTCTGATCCGAAGAACACAGGCCCCACGGCCTTTGTACATAAAGATAAGTATTGGAAACAAGTCTGCGCCACATCAACGATTTCAAGGGTAAGCGAATATTCGTTGGTGCAGCGCAGGCTGTGTGGTTTTGTGGGTTAGAAGTTAGCTATAGCACGCAAACCATAGGTTCTCGCATCGTTCAAGAAACGGATATTGGTTTCGTTACCAACAATGGCTTTTTGGGAAGCGACTTCATCGGTTATGTTTTGACCGTACAGCTCAATTCGATACTGGCCATCTACTGTCGTATAACCAAGACCTACATTAACCGTGAGGAAACCTTCCTGTAATTCAGGATGGCCAACTTCAAGAGCACTTCTGGTATCACCGTTAAGTAATGTGATTTCTCTCTCGTTAAATTGACTCAAGAAGTAATCATCTCGATACTTAGCCAAGACTTGCCAATCGAAAGATCCCCTCTTGAGCTCGATCCGCTGAGATAGCTTTGCAGTAATTTCAAAATCAGACTGCAAAGGAAGCTTGTTACCGGTCAAGTCGATAAGCGGTGTAACACCGCCATTATCGAAATCTTGCTCACGCACATCAGCCACAGTCCCATCAGTAATTTCACTGTCTAAAAATGTTGCATAAAGATCCAGCGCTAGGCTGTTTTCAAAGTTCCAACGACTTTCAATCTCAACACCGAACAATTCAGAAGCACCTACATTTCGGTTCACCAGAGCAAAACCATTACAATCTTGTTCGCGCTGGTCAAAGTTAATACAGGTCAAATCTTGAAATACTTGATTGTCGTACTCGTAATAAAAAGCCGTTGCATTGAATACAGCAGGATTACCAAAAGCTTCGTAAGTAAGTCTTGAGCCAAATTCAACAACAGTCACTTCTTCAGGTTCGAAAATTTCAGGAACTAAACCCTGAAAACTATCGTTAAAACCACCCGCTTTGTGTGCAGTTGATAACTTACCGTAGATCATATGATCTTCGCTTAGGTCATATTCGAAGCCTAAACGGAAATCCCAATAATCGGCATCCGATTCACCGCGCTGTTCAGCAGGTATGGTTAGATTTGTGTATGTAAAGAAACCACTGTCGGGGCAAGTCACGAAGCCATTATCAATATCGGGTCGAACAAAGCACTCGCCATTTGCACCACCATTAGCAACGTTTTGAATCTGTGGAATCAAAGTGTCACGTGCACCCGGGCTGATGATACCTTCGATTAGGAACTGAGCTTGCTCTTGCGGAGTATCGATTCCAGCAACATCGAAGTTAGGTCGGTCAAGCAATGCGGGCACGAAACCCTCAGTGCCCAAACGGGTTGCAACACAGCAAGCGAAGTCAGCGCCACCAAGAACTAGAGCCCAGTTACCACCGATACCGACTCGCGATTTAGACTCGTCTGAGTATCTCAAACCAGCAATACCACGAAACTGATCAGTGAAGTCAAACGTAATGTCACCATAAATCGAGGTCGCATCGCCGTCCACATCTGGCATAGTGAACTCAGTTCCAGAATAGCAGCAATATCCTTTATCAGCTAATGCAAAGAAGCCCACTTCTTGATCTTCAGTAAAAGAGAACAAGCCTGTGGTCCACTGCAACGGGCCATCATTGTTTGAGCTCAAGCGTAATTCAGCAATAAAAGCGTCTGAGCGTGACTGCCAGAACTGACCGCTGAAGTTATCCTCATCGAGAGCCCCGACGCCATCAAAGTCAATGCCGTCCGATGCCGCATTACGTTGATAAAAATCCACTGTTCGATACGAACCACTTAACTCTAAGTCGAAATTATCAAATGATCTTTCAAACACAGCCTGTATTCCGGCGATATCATTCTCCATCTCGCCTTGCAGACCACGATATCGAACATCACGCAGGTTAAGATCTTCCGCTCTCAACTGAGTATTTCGGACAGCTGAGTTGATGTTAGTACCTGGATAGCCTGTACCCGACTCATGGCCAAAATCAGCAACAATCTGTAAAGAGGACTGCTCGCTTAACTCGTTTAGGTAAGTCAAACGAAGGCCATAATCTTCCTGGAGACCCGCTGGATCCAAACCCGCCGTTCCTGCGTTATTGAAGGCATAATCTTTATCGTTATAATAACCCGCGACACGAATTGCACTGGTGTCTGAAAGACCAATATTAAAACCCGCCTCAGCACCCTTACCAGATCTGCTAGCCAACTCAAATTGAGCATAACCATCTGTATCACCAAAGGTTGGCTTCTTGGTAATAATGTTGAGAGTACCTGCTAATGCATTTCGTCCGTATAAAGTTCCCTGAGGCCCCTTATTAATTTCAACACGTTCTAAATCGTAGAACATACCACCTAAGCCG
>JAKVBA010000034.1:0-12444 GCA_022447525.1 Gammaproteobacteria bacterium | reverse complement strand
GAGGCCTAGGAATGTAAACCCCGTTCAAATGAGGGGCAGCACCTGGATCGCCAAGTTCTGTGTTATTTGCTGATCCAACCCCACGAATAAAGATTTCGACGTTGCCTTCTTGGTTAGCAATACTTAAACCAGGTACCGCTACTTGAAGCTGGCGAAATTCAGTAATACCACCTTCTCGTAAAGCGTCGGCACTCAATGTCTGCACAACACCAGAAACATCTTGGATGCTTTGCTCTCGACGATTCGCAGTGACAATAACCTCATCTAGAATCGTTTCCGACTCGACTGCTTGCTCCTCTTGCCCAAAAACCACTTGCGGGACCATTAATGCACTTAATGCGACACCCGTAGTTGCAGTTAGAGAAAGAAAAGTTCTTCTTATATTTTTCATAAAACTTCCTCCGAATTTAGTGAGTGTGTCGTTCTTTTATTACTTCTTGACACCATCTCAATATAGAAAGCTACATAAAATTGATCGACAAACTTTGTGCAAAGTAGCGAATATGAACGTTCAAATTTCGGTAGTTCATAAAGTTGAACGATTGTTGGCATCGACAATCAAGCGGTATAAGTCATTAAAACAAGTTCAAGTTTATGCTCAAACTTATAGTCAGACGACAAGCGATCGCCGAGACCGTATGGTTTGCAAATAATCAATAAAAACAATTAACGATATGCTTACCAACAAGACGAAAAAGTCTCGACTTACCAAGCTAGGTTGGGTGGAGCGATTAGGTTACGGAGCCGGGGACGCTGGCTTTAATCTATATTGGACGACTATTGCTTCCTTTTTAGCCGCGTTTTATACGGACGTTTTTGGGATAGGTGCAGCCGCCGCCGGCACCATGATGCTGGTTACTAAGCTAGTCGATGCTTTCACCGATCCGATCATGGGTGGCATTGCCGATCGCACACGCACAAGATTCGGCAAATTCAGACCCTATTTATTATGGGGCGGGGTTCCATTAGGACTTTTTGCTCTACTTACCTTTACGACACCAGATTGGAGTGATTCTGGCAAACTTTTATGGGCGTACGTCACCTTCACCATCATGATGGTTTGCTACACAGTCGTGTCTACTCCTTATTCGGCCCTATCTGGTGTTTTAACTGCAAGCTCACAGGAACGAACCACGCTAATCAGCATTAGGTTTATCTTTGCTTTTGGCTGTGGCGCCATCGTCAATCGCTACACACTACCCCTTGTTGAAATGTTCGGCCAAGGTGACGACCAAGTCGGCTGGCAATCGACAATGATGCTCTACGCCACACTTGCTTTCACCTTTTTTGTGATCACCTTCCTGAGCACTAAAGAGCGTATTCAACCAGTAGCGGTGAGTAAATCATCGGTCAAAGAGGACCTAAAGGATCTGTTAAACAATAAACCTTGGTTGGTTTTATTCGCATTGGCAATGATCATTATGATGACCATTACCATGCGTGCAGGATCGTCATACTACTATTTGAAATACTACCTTGAGCGTCCCGACCTTATTTCTTCTTACCTATTCTGGCAGATGATTGCTTATGCAGTTGGCGCCAGCTTAACGCCAATAATTACACGGTATATCGACAAAGTTCGTCTACTTGCTATATTGATGAGTATCGTTGGAGTCTTATCAATAAGTTTCTACTTTGTTCCCAAAGATGCCATTGGCGCCATCTTTACGATTAATATCATGATCAGCCTAGCACTTGGACCTAAGTCACCACTGACTTGGTCAATGTACGCAGATAGCGCCGATTACAATGAATGGAAAAATAATCGAAGAGCGACTGCGATGACCTTTTCAGCCGCCACTTTTTCTCAAAAACTAGGAGGAGCAATGGGCTCAGCTATCATGCTTTGGGTATTAGCATGGCTGGGTTATTCTGCGAATGAAGCACAATCTGGCTCATCGCTAACCGGCATAAACCTATTGCAAACCATCATTCCTGGTCTATTCGCTATCTTCGCTGTGTTTTGCCTGCGCTTCTATCAATTGGACAGCAAACAGATAAAGAAAATTCAAAGCGATCTACAAACAAGAGACGAACAGCCAGCTTAAAGCATCGACAACAAAAATGAAAAAAAAGACTATCAGCCTGAGAGGCGGATCGGTGGTGCTTAATAATCCTACCGCAATGCCGAATGCCATAGGCTACCTTTGGAATCAGTCTACATTTTTAACTATGAACTGTCGTGGCTACGCCAGTTCACAGTTTATGCAGCCTGAACCAGCGACCTATGCCTGTGCTCCGACACTTGAACAGACAACCTTCTTTCAACCTGAAAAACCGTATCACAGTCAACACCCAGGTCGTTTTTTTTATGTGCTCGACAAAAGTACTGGAAATTTATGCTCGGCTCCTTATGCGCCGGTTAATGCATCACCGAACAAGTTCGAATTTGTGGTATCGGATAAGCTCATAGAATGGCAGATACGGTATGGAGCGCTCGAACTTTCGGTAAACTTAACGCTAGACGATGAAGACCCAATTGAGTTTTGGAGGTTTAGCGTCCGCAATCGAGGAGACCAGCCGGTCTCACTGTCAGTGTTTCCCTACTTCCCGTTTGGATATCGATCTTGGATGAATCAGAGTGCCGCTTTCAACTCTGAGATTAATGCAATTGTATCAAGCGTTATCACACCCTATCAAAAATCTAGCGACTACTGGGTGCAGAAAGAATTTAAAGAATTAAGCTTTTTAAAAGCCAGTGAGTCACCCCTACTTTGGGAAGCAAGACAGACAAAGTTTGAGGGCTTTGGCGGACTAACAAATCCAGATGGTATCTTCCATGGCTTGGAGTGCGGCAAAGCAGACTATGAAATAGGAGCAGGTGTGATGCAGTTCGATTGTGAACTGGATTCACAAAGTCAGAAGTCTTGGAACTTCGCTTTTGGTGCAGCACAAACCGTTGAGCAAATAGCGTTAATTGAATTCGATAAGCAGTGCACCAGTGCTATGGATCGCAAGACTTCGCAGGGAAGCTTTCAGCCTGAAATACAAACGCCTGACAACGAATTCGACCATTTTGTAAATCATTGGCTAGTGCGCCAACTGAAATATCATGGCGAATTGCAACGCTTAACCAGCGATCCTCAAACACGTAACTTTTTACAAGATGCAATGGGGCTTAGCTACTTGCACCCCAAATCCGCTAAAGAGCGATTTCTTCATGCCCTAACACAACAACATGAAAACGGCTCTATGCCAGATGGCATCTTATTATACGAAGGTGCATCCCTAAAATATATAAATCAAGTCCCTCATACTGATCATGCTGTTTGGCTACCGATCTGCCTGTCTGCTTACTCTAAAGCAACGGGTGATTACGACATATTAAATACCAAAGTTCATCGTAGTGAGACTTCTTCAGAGCAAACAGTTAAGCAATGTGTCGACGATGCATTCGACTACCTTTTGGCGCAAACCAATCAGCATGGACTGAGCCTTATCGGCGAGGGCGACTGGTGTGACCCTATGAATATGGTTGGTATTGAGGGCAAAGGTGTATCGACTTGGCTAACCCAAGCGGTGGCCTATGCCGCAAAAGAATGGAGTGAGGTTTGCGAACTCACTGAACACCACGCATGTGCCAAAAAGTATGCAGCCATCAACACACAAGTAAATCTAATTATTAACGAGCATTTTTGGAAAAATGATCGATATTGCCGAGGTATCACCGATCATGGTAGAACCTTCGGTATTGAAGATGACGAAGAGGGTGCGCTGTTTTTAAATCCACAGAGCTGGGCGATTTTGTGTGGTGCCGCCGATACTGATCGGGCAAACAGTCTAATGCGATTGGTGAGGAACCAGTTAATGCAAAAGGAGGGTCCAACGCTATTGTCACCACCCTTCACAAAAATGGTAGAGGACATCGGCAGGGTAACTCAAAAGTTTCCGGGTACGGCGGAAAATGGCTCCGTATACAATCATGCCGCGGCTTTCTATGTTAGCGCTTGTTTCGCCCTACTACAGGCTGATGAGGGCTTTGATGCTCTTAAAAGAATGATTCCAAGTACCGATGAGAAACTACTAAATCGCCACGGTCAACTTCCTGTCTTTATTCCAAATTACTACCGTGGTGCCGAGGCCCTAAATCATCAGACCGCAGGTCGATCTAGCCAATTAATCCATACTGGCAGTATCGCCTGGTTTATGCGAAACCTGGTCGAACAGTTATTTGGAGTGATCGCAACACCAGAAGGCATAAAAGTCACGCCCAAACTCCCATCTAACTGGCCTGAAGCCGCTCTCTCTTTGATGGTTAAATCTTATTACATAGATTTGAGGGTTGAGCACTCAGATAACACCGATCAGATATCAATTTTACTAAATGGGGATACCCTGAAAAGTGACTTCATTGCATACGATTACTTGCAAAAGCAAAACAAGATCGTCGTTATGTTGAGCTCTATCAAGCAGTAAACTAAAGCTTTAGTTATGAATTTTGAAAATAGTCTACTTTTGATTGTGATGGGGGCAAGTGGTGTTGGTAAGTCAACATTGGGTAGGTCTCTCGCCGAAGCACTATCTTGCCGTTTTGTTGAAGCCGACGATTTTCATAGCGTCGAATCCATTGAAAAAATGCGCGCTGGCCAAGGGCTTACCAACGAGGATAGGGAACCCTGGATCAAAGATCTGCTTTCTGAATTTAAAACTAATCCGCAGTCAGCTGTGCTAGCTTGGTCTGGATTAGTTAAGGATCACCGCAATAGATTTAGGGCCTTAGCTCAAACGGTCAAATTCGTTCACCTGCAGGCCAATGCTGAGGTCTTAACAGAACGATTGAAACGACGAGAAAATCATTTTATGCCTGCGAGTCAGGTTAAAAATCAACTTTCATCACTGGAATCCACCACCGATGAAGACGACGTTCTTCCTATATCCGCGGCAGCGACAACCGTGAATCAACAAGCCGAAATTCTCATCTGGCTGCAATCAAATAAGAAAACATAAACATGAAAGCCCTCCAACCAGAACGACCCTCCTTGACCCTCACCTCTCTCCTTTTCTTGCTTGGCTTGTTCCAGTCCTGTCAGTCTATTGCCACTGAGCTCGAAAAGATCGACTATACTGCGCAACACCTCAAGGTCTTACCGACGATAGATGGTAGCGACACCGATCATGTCTGGAAAGACCTTCCCTGGTATCCCATCGATCAACTCATCTTAGGTAACAAGGTCTCACAGGAAGACTTTTATGGTCGGTTTAAAATAGCATGGAATAAAAATCAAATTTACTTGCTAGCCGAGATTCAAGATGATGTGCTTATCGACACCCACGCCGACCCTCTTGAATTTTATTGGGATGATGATGCGCTGGAAATCTTCATTGACAGTGATAATTCTGGCGGCATCCATAAAACCAACCACTCTGCATTTGCCTACCACGTGTCCTTAGATAATCAACTGATCGATATAGGCACAAACGGTAAACCAATCAACTTTAGCAATCATGGTCACAGCGTCTGGAAAAGATCCAGTCACTCGCCCCACTCTATTATCTGGGAAGTTGCATTAGACGTTTACGATCATACCTATGATGAGGCGAAGTCTGATAATCAGCTGGAGATACTCAGTGCTGGGAAGAGGCTCGGATTTGCACTAGCTTATTGCGATGCAGACTATGGAAGAACCAGAGAGCACTTCATTAGCTCTAAGGACGTACCTGCGGTAGACGGTAATAAAAATCGGGGATATATCGATGCCGATACTTTCGGCACTTTGCTGTTACAGGACTGATAGTGAACTTTATGAATAGCAAACCGGCTAAAATTGTTCCATTGCAAATGCTCAGAGGTTAATCTACAGAAAAAACGTCGAGGAGGACGGGGTAGGTGCAAGATCTCATTTTTAATACGCATGACATAATTCTATTGGTAACGATTTACCAGAGTATTCTTTTTGCGCTATTAGTATGGACGATTAAACACGAGAGACATCAAAGCGATTACTTCCTTATCGGCTTTCTACTTACCCAAGCAGCCATACCACTGCATTTGCTAGTTAATCTCGGAGATGGTTTCAGACAAGTGGCTTTAGACTTTTTGCCTGATAGCTATCGTATCTTCGAAATAGCATATTGGTTGGAGGGTCTTTTATTGCTTTGGTACACGAGATCACTTGTTTATCAAAACTTTAAATTCACAAAGTTTGACCTTCTACTCATCACTCCGACCATACTGTATCTGATATACATGGTCGCATCATTTTACATTTTAGATAGTGCGACTAAGTACAACCTACTTCGCGATTGGCATACTTCGGAGGCTCCATTTTGGAGCCACATAATTGGTTTTAGTCGAGAGACCCTACGCGTGGTTTTCAGCATCCTTTGTCTGATGGATATTCAGGCTGCCAGGCGCCAACTCCGTAACAGATATTCGAACGTAGATAGCATTGACTTTGGCTGGTTAAATTTTTTAGTTGTGGGCTTCACCTTTATCAGAGTTTGGGCGGTTTTCGTATCAGTTGCGATCATTTTGAATGTTCACGCAGGCCTATCTATAGACTTTGCCACCATGGGTCTAATAGGTAACTACGTTACCTTTCTACTCGTAAGCGCTTTAATATTTTTCAGTCTTAGCCGCTCGAGTCTATTTGAAGGTCTTGAAGACAGCACTGAACCACCGCAAGATAACAGTGAAATAGACGCGAGCTTGGTAACCAAAATTGAAAATTTCATGGCGCAAGAAAAGCCTTTTTTGGACAACCTACTCACCTTAGAAAAACTGTCTAGCCAGTTAGAAATGTCGCCGCGAACACTCTCGACGATCATCAATCGACATTTTGAGCAAAACTTTTTCGAATTTATTAATAATTACCGGGTTGAGGAGGCGAAAGCTCAGCTCTCAGATGAAAGCCTGCGTAGCAAAACCATGATCGATGTCATGGGCGACTGCGGCTTTAACTCAAAAGCCAGCTTTAACACCTTTTTCAAAAAGATAGTCGGTTCAACCCCTAGTCAATTTAGAAACAAGCAATTGGGGCTATAAAACAACAAAAGAATCTTGCCCAGCCTCGCCTGACTATAAAAATACTACAACCAGTATCCGATAAGGTTTGTTCGTACTGACGACTCACATCATGACTGTGGTGGCGTTTGAACAGTCACCTTTTCGAAATCCACATGGTTAGGTATATACTATTCGCGAGGGGTGTTGATTAGGTGGACATATTGAGAGAACAGACCGTTGACCAAGTCAGTCAATTTTCGGCTAACGGAGATCCAACTCGGGCCAAACACAGGGTTGTGCACATATTAAACGATCTGGATGTTGGTGGTATCAAGACCGTGATAAGTAGTATGGCCAACTCTCGGCTGACCGAGCATTACCATTTCAGCTTTTACGCTCTATCGGAAGCGATTTGTGTTAGGGCATTCCGTGCAGATCTAATAATGTTTCATAGTGCTTCTAATTGGACATCCATCTTAAAAATATTAGTTATCAAAATACTAAACCCCAGAGCCACATTGATGATACACGAGCATCACTATACTGACGCTTTTGAGAAAAATGTCACTAGCAAAAAACGCTTTAGATCCATGCTAAAACTAAACTATGCACTAGTCGACTCGGTGGTTGCTGTTTCTAAAGGTCAAGGGGATTGGATCCGGGATAGAGAATTACTAGCTAGCAAAAAACTAACTGTAATTCCGCAAAGTTGTCTTACCGACGCTTTCTATAAGCTGCCATTCAAACCATTTGACCGTCAACTTGTATTGGCTGCCTATGGAAGATTTCACCGTCAAAAAGGCTTTGATATAGTGATAAAAGCGGCTGAACAGTTACCAGAGGTAAGATTTCTTTTAGGTGGACTCGGGCCAGAAGAAGGTCCACTTAGGGAGATGAGCAAGGGGCTTGCTAACATAGAATTTTGCGGTCTAATCAAAGATGTTCCTCGATTTTTGGAGGGTTGCCATGCAGTGCTGATTCCCTCTAGGTATGAACCTTATGGCTTAGTGGCATTAGAGGCAAGAGCGGCGGGCAAACCTATTATCGTTTCTGATGTGGATGGCTTACCCGAACAGGCACATAGCTGCGGCTTCGTCGTTAAAAGCGAAGAGGTTACAGAACTCGTAGCAGCCATCAACAAACTTGATAAAACCACAATAAAGGCGCTATCAAAATACGCTCGAGAGAGCACTATTGGAGGATGGGACACCTACATAGACAGATGGCTGGCACTTTACAAAAAACTGATCATCGAAACTTGAAATCAAGTGTTGATATTCATATTTTTCGACCGGACCCTCAAGCCCAGCAACACCATCCCATCTACAGGAACTATCATAAAAGGCCGCGCTCGGTAAACAAACCCGGCCTCATCCTCAAAACTACATCAGTCAATAATTATTAGTAGCAGCTATAAAGACCGCAGTGGACATTGCTGGCACATGGAATTGGCCTTCTTTATAGACTGAGGAAGCCGCGATTCTATCCATTGACCATCGTTGAACCGGGTGCAAACGATAGTGTTTTGCTTGCAGGGCATCGCTTGTAAAACTGATTGCCTGGTTAGTACCGTTAAACAGAACAACCTGCTCGCGCAAATGAGGTCGTTCAGGATCTTTTAATTTCATGACAATAAGACCTGACAGCTGAGTTGGACCAGTATTTAAGAAGGACACTGATTGTTGTACTGCCTCTCTGTCCCGAAGCCTGTATAAAGGTGATTGATAGCGAATTCGTAACCATTCTTTGAATATCAAGCTGGATTTAAACGAATCCCACTGCGATGGTTTAAGATCTTTATTTGCCAATAATGGTGCCATGATCGGCCACGCATCTTGATTTTTCTCTGCAACAGGCAGACCTTTACCCCAACCATTTTCTTTAAAGGTGAAGTCAATCGCATTGAACCAATCCCCAGAGTTATAGCTGTCACGGTCCAGAGACTTTGATCTCAAGAAGTCCTGACCAGCGTGAAGAAAAGGAACACCCTGCCCGAGCAAAACAATGGAGTTACTAAAGTTTTGCATTCTTGCTCGGTCTTGGACTGTTGCACTCTCAGGTGCTTTCAGATGAATACCATCAAAAAGAGTTTCATTGTCATGCGCGGCTATATAGGCGATTTGCTCTTGAGGGTCGTCGGTATAACCGGTAGGTAAACCACTGTAATCAATTTTATCTGCAGTCAGCACCTCTCCTGTATTAGTTTCAAAAGCGTAGTCTTTAAGGCCAGCCGTTAGACTGCTTCTGGTTCTATCGGCCAGTGTTAACAATGTGGCTTCACTATCGTCACCAAAACCATTTGGATTAGTAAAAAGTCCATTACCGAAACCTTGATCACGAAAGCCGCCGAACGGATTACCTCCACGAATAGCGTCTCGACCACGATCATCGAATGAGCCTATTCCGGTACCCGCCATGTTGAGCTGAGTCGCTTGTTCAAAGCGTGCATTATTTGCTACTTCGCCAAAGTTCCAACCTTCACCGTAAAGATAGATGTCAGAACCATCTACTCCATCTTGACGACGGTTGAGCTGGCTGAGAGCCGATTGCACGTTGAGCATATTCTGTTTGCTGTGGTGACCCATTAAATCAAAACGAAATCCATCGACTTTATAAGCCTTAGCCCAGACTAAGAGAGAGTCGATCATCAACTTCTCCATCATCCGGTTCTCAGAAGCGGTGTTAGCGCAACATGAGCTCATTTCAATGCCACCATCGGCATTGTACCGGTGGTAATAGCTTGGCACTATTTTGTCTAACACCGAGTTGTCGAACTGCCCAAAAGATGAAGTATGGTTGTAAACCACATCCATAATCACACGCAAACCCACTCGATTTAACGAGCGCACCATTTGACGAAACTCCTTGATACGCGTGACTCCATCAGGATTCGTGCTATAGCTTCCCTCTGGTACAGTAAAGTGCAAAGGATCATAACCCCAATTGAATCCGTCTTGATTTTGGATCGCTACCACTGCCGCTTGCTGCTCGGCTGAATCTGGAGCAAATTGAGTTAGATCTATATCCAAGCTCACCTGCTCATCCTTATTTTCATTGACCGTAGCAATATCAAATGCAGGAAGCAGGTGTATATGGGTCAATCCCGAGTGTGACAGTGATCGAAGATGGCGCATGCCTCTCGAACGGAATCTACTGAATGCATTAAAAGTTCCCCTGTCTCGCTTACGGACGGAGTCATCGGCAATACTAAAGTCCCGAACATGCAACTCATAAATGCTGATATCCTCAGGCGCTTTTAGTCTTGGTTTTCGGTACCAATCCCATCCTCTAGGCTTAAGATCATGATCATCTAAATCGACAAACTGACTAAGCTTGCTGTTGGTCGACAGACTCAAAGAATAAGGATCAGTGACGTCATTGATTTCCACTTGATTTGTGACTGAAGTAAAAACAGTAACTCGGTATTTATAATACTTGCGGTCCCAGTCTCCGGCATCGGCTGACCATACTCCAGTATCCGTATTCTCCAGCATTGGTAGAATCTGCGAGGGTGTTTCCGATACTGAATCCTCAAACAACAACAACTCCACGTTTTGCGCCGTCGGCGCCCAAACCTTCGCATGCGCGCTGTCTCCATCGACAAGAGGGCCTAGGATTCCGTCATAGGAATACACATCGTCCAGCACACCATGATGCTGCACGCTGCTCGCATCTTTGAGCTTTCCTTCGGAATCAAACACAGACACGGCAAGCTGAGTCTTCAACAACTGTTTGATCGACTCAGCATCTATTGAAGAGGTATCTACTCGATTATACGTGGACAAGTGCGGAAACTTTTGGCGCTCCTCTTCGCTCAAGCCTGTTACCGCGCCGAGGGCGATCATTGCTCCACCAATAACCCCCTCGGGAGTCAAGGTGAGACTGCCATCGGAGCTGGAATGCAAGAAAATGTGATCTCCGTCAGATAAGGCAGCATCCCAAGCTAAGGTCTGACCGTTCAGCCACTGTGCTCGTTTGACCGCCAGATTTCCATTTGGTTCACCTCCAGCCTTGATCGTAAGTTTGTTGCTCGACGACTCAAATCGAAAAAACATCTCCTCGCCATCGGCAGGAACCGTGAACTCGATATTTGCACCATCACGAGCACCATTCTGACCGTAGTTTTCAAACCAACTCTCATTGATGGTAACTTTAGCTTGATAAGTTCCAGCAGGGATAAGGTCAGTAACGAAACCATATACCCCGTCTCCCTCAACGTCTTGTAACCAGCCATTTAGACAATCTGGTTGCCAATTACCGCTGCACCCAATCGCCGATTGAAAATCACCAGCCGCGATTGCGATACGTGAATTCACACTATCTGTAACCCAGTGTGTTTCATGATCATAGTAGAAGCTAACGGCGCCAGGATCATCCAGAAATAGCTTAATATTGCCACCATTGCGTTGCGCGTTTTCACCATAGTTTTCGTCCCAAGTGCCGTTCAGCGCCACTTTGTATTCAAAATCACCCAGACCTAAGTCAAAAGAGCTCTTCCAAACTGAAGTGCCAACGACTTTTGCAAGCGCGGTGTTTGTGCAATCAGGCTGCCAGTTTCCAGGGCAACCTAATGATTCTTGTAGATTACCCGGTATGACGACCAGGCTAGGATCAGGGGTATCAGCAGCATGGACAACACCAGCGTATAGGCTGATGGATGCAAGCGAATAGATTAAAGCGGCGATTATGGCCGACTTCGAGTGACTCGAATTACTCATCGGTCCTCCTTTGTGGTTAGGCAGTTTTTATGATTGTTAACGCACATGCTCGTAGGGCCCTGCAGCATGATGCGCGACTATTGTCAGGAAAATCCAATAAAAATAAAGCTGAATACGTATTCAGTAAGCATCTGAAAAGAATAGCCTTTTTTCTTTATCGAAGATTTATAGACTGAATCTTGGGCAAGAAATCTTGTTTCCGATCCTTGAAACATCCGCAAATGTCCTTAATTAAAACTCATTAACTACTACCAAGGAGATTCACTATGCCCGAACAATTTGAAGATAAATCAACATGGCAACGCATACTATTTGTTGCTCTATTTTGGCTGATTTTTCATGTAGTTCAGTTTGTTCTGCTTGCCGTCGCGGTTGGGCAATGTCTGTTTAAGTTATTCACTGGCAGTTCAAATTCACAGCTAGCACAGCTTGGTCATAATCTAAGTCAGTTTGTGCAGGAGATACTGCAATACGTGACCTTTAATTCGGACCGCCGCCCGTTTCCTTTTAATGATTTCCCGAAAGATGGCGTTGTGATTGAAGGCGAAAAAACCTCCACCTAGTGGAAATTAAGAACCAGAAAAGCCTTCCTAGGGGAGGCTTTTTTGACTATTTTTTTGTATTCACAGCTAGACTTGCCCGCCGTCATAGAATAGGTCCGGGGTACTTTCAAGGCTTGCTGCGCGATCATCAGGGTTGTATAAATGGCAGGTTTTTAGGGATAAACAACCACATCCAATGCAGCCGGTGAGACGAGATTTAAGTTGTTCCAATTCCTTA